>JAEEIC010000088.1 GCA_016281165.1 Bacillota bacterium
CCCGTGAGCCTCCTGACGTTCATGACGACGTCCGAAGAGCTCATGCCGGCGGGCTTGTTCACGCAGAGGAATCCGTCCATGAAAAGCTCAGTCCCGGGCGGCGCAGCGAGAGAGCTCTTCCGCGAGAGCCTTTCCGACTTCTTTCAGAGCTTCGTCAAGAGGCATATCCAGAGTCGCTCCCGCGGCCCTCAGATGGCCTCCGCCGCCGAAAGACGCGGCGACGGACCTCACGTCAGCGCAGGTCTTGGAGCGCAGGCTGAGCTTAAGGGCCCCGTCTCTTTCGCGAAGCAGGGCCGCCGACTCCACTCCCATGACGCTCCTCAGGCGGTCGATGCCGGTCTCGGAGTGCTCGGGCAGAGCCCCGCAGGCTCTGTAGTCCTCCTCGGTGCAGTAGGAGATTATCCCCCTGCCCCCGCTGATGAGCTCCGCTCTTTCCACGATGAGAGACTCGAGCTTCAGCTGGCAGATGGGGAAGCTGTCGAAGAGCGCGGTGCAAAGAGAAGCGCTGTCGATGCCCATGCCGACCAGCTCGGCGGCGGCGCCCAGGGCTTCACTGTTCGTGTTGGAATAGCGGAAGCTCCCGGTATCGGTGGCGATGGCGGCAAAAAGCAGCTCCGCCGTCCTGGCGTCTATCGGAGCCCCCATCTTCTTGAAGAGCTCGTAGACGAGGCAGCCTGCGGCCGCGGCCGCAGGATCGACGACGAAGACCTCGCAGAAATCCTCCGTCCTTATGTGATGGTCGAGGCAGAGCCTCTTCGGCGCCCCGAAGAAGACGTCCTTCAATCCCTCCAGCCTGCCGGCTGAGCCGAGATCGACGGCGATCGAAAGATCGGCCTTGAAGGGTGGCGCGAAGCTGAGGTAGTCGTCCGCCAGAAATGCCAGATACTCCGGACAGGGCTTCTCGATCAGGACGAAGGCCTCTTTCCCCATCTGCCTCAAAGAACGGCAAAGAGCCCCGGCTGAACCCAGGGCATCTCCGTCCATATTAGCGTGCGTGAAGATCAGTATCTTCTCCGCTTCAGTTATGTGACCGATGATATCGGAATAGTCGCGCGTCACCTGTAGATATCCTCGATATCTTCCTCTTCTTCTTCATCCTCCTCGGCGGGCTTGATGTCGAGGCTGTCGAGCAGAGCGTCCATCTTCTTTCCGTACTCGAAGGAATTGTCTATCCTGAAGATGAGCTCGGGAACGTGGCGGACCTTTAAGTTCTTTCCCAGCTCGCCCCTGATATATCCGCTGCTGCTCTCGAAGGCCTGCATGATGTCCCGCTTCTCGCTCTCGGAAAGGTCAAGCGAGGGATCGTAGCCCATGGAGGTGATGTACACGGTCGCGTAGCTCCCGTCCCGGGAGACGTCGACCCCGCTCACGGCGATCATGCCCTGGAAGCGGGGGTCCTTGAGCCTTCCGGTGAGGAGCATGGACCCTATTATCTTTTTTATCTCCTCAGCGAGGCGCTGAGGTCTGTGTGATCTGCCCATTTCCTAAGCTCTCTTGACCTCCTCCATGGTGTAGGCTTCGATGATGTCGCCCACCTTGATGTCGTTGAACTTGTCGATGGAGATACCGCACTCGAAGCCCTGGGCCACCTCGCGCACGTCGTCCTTGAACCTTCTGAGCGAACCGATCTCGCCCTCGTGGATGACGATGCCGTCGCGGACCAGCCTCAGCTTGGCGGAACGGGTGACCTTGCCCTCGGTCACGTAGGAGCCGGCGATGGTGCCGACATTGCTGACCTTGAAGGTCTCGCGGACCTCGATCTTGCCAAGGATGACTTCCTTATATTCGGGCTCGAGCATGCCCTTCATGGCCGCCTCGATATCGTCGATGATCTCGTAGATGACCCTGTAGGTCCTGATCTCGACGCCCTCCTGATCGGCCATGGACTGCACCGCCGAGGAGGGGCGCACATTGAAACCGATGATGACGGCGTTGGAGGTGCTGGCCAGCATGACGTCGCTCTCGTTGATGGCGCCGACGCCGGTGTGGATGATCCTGACGCGAACGTTCTCGTTCTGCAGCTTCTCGAGCGACTGCTCCAGCGCTCCCACGGAGCCCTGTACGTCGGCCTTGATGATGAGGTTGAGGTCCTTGACCTCGCCCTCCTCCAGCTGGCTGAAGAGCTTCTCGAGCGAGACGGCGGAGGACTTGGCCATCACGTCTTCCCTGAGCTTGAGCTTTCTCTTCTCCGAGATCTCTCTGGCGGTCTTCTCGTCCTTAACCATGAAGAACTCGTCGCCCGCTTCGGGAACGTCGGTGAGGCCCGTGACCTCGACCGCCCTGGAGGGACCGGCCTTCTTGATCACGGCGCCCTTGGGGTTGGTCATGACTCTCACGCGGCCGGCGGCGACTCCCGCGACGATGGCGGAGCCGGTATGGAGGGTGCCGTTGGTCACGAGCAGGGTCGCGACGGGGCCTCTGGTCTTGTCGAGCCTCGCTTCGATGACGGTGCCCATGGCCAGCCTGTCGGGGTTGGCCTTGAGCTCGAGCATCTCGGCCTGCATCAGTATCATCTCGAGCAGGTTCTGGATGCCCATGCCGGTCTTGGCGGAGACGGGCACGCAGATCGTGTCGCCGCCCCAGTCCTCGACCAGGACCCCGTTATTGGCCAGGTCTGTCTTGACCATCTCGGGATTGGCGTTGGGCTTGTCCATCTTGTTGATGGCGACGATGATGGGTACTCCCGCCGCCTTGGCGTGGCTGATGGATTCTATGGTCTGGGGCATGACGGAGTCGTCGGCCGCGACCACCAGCACCGCGATATCGGTGATGTAGGCGCCTCTGGCGCGCATGGCGGTGAAGGCCTCATGGCCCGGGGTGTCGAGGAAGACTATGTGCTGCCCGTTGACCTCGATCTCGGACGCGCCGATGTGCTGGGTTATGCCGCCCGCTTCTCCGGCGGTGACGTTGGTGTTCCTGATGGCGTCGAGCAGCGAGGTCTTGCCGTGGTCTACGTGGCCCATGACGGTGACGATGGGGGCTCTGGGCACCAGGTCGGACTCTCTGTCGGCGGACCTGTCGATGCCCTCTTCCTCTTCGATCTCCTCGTTATGGTTGACCATGACGGAGACGCCGAGCTCCATGCCTAAAAGGACCGCGGTCTCTTCGTCGAGGTTCTGGTTGATATTGGCCATGATGCCCATCTTCATGAGGGCCATGATGGCCTGGGAGGTGCTCCTCTCTATCTGTTCGCAGAAACCGGCCAGGGTGATGGGCACGTCGATGAGGACGCTGCCGGTGGCCTGAGCCTCCTGGATGATCTCCTGCTCGGCGGTGGGCTCCAGCTCGGTCCTGTCCTTGTACCTGCTGTGCTTCTTCTTCACGCTGCGCGAAAGATCGGTCGGGATCTGATCGAACTTGTCTCTCTTGTCTCTGGAATTCTTCTCGGCAGCCTTCTTGGCGGAATCCTTGCGGCCTCCCCTTCTGCTGTCGTCGGCGGGAGCGGTGTATGCCACTACCTTCTCGCGGGAGCTGTCTCCCTTGCCGGCGGGCTTCCTGCCGCCCTGAGCGCCCTGATAAGGCTTGCCGTCCCTGCCGCCGGCGCCCTGGCCGCTCTTTCTGCGGTCGCCCTGGGCTCCCTGGCCCTGAGGCTTCCTGTCGCCCTGGGAGGCCGCGCCTCTTCTGTCGGACTGGGCTGAGCCTCTGCGGTCGGGCCTGTCGCTCTTCTTATCGCCCCGTCTGTCGTTCCTCGCGGGCTGGGGCTTGGGCTCTTCCTTGGGCTCGTCGGCCGCTCTCCTGATGATCTTTACGCCTATGTTGGGGACGTAGTCGATGGCGGGAGCGGAAGGCTCGGGCTTCTTCTCTTCCCCGGGAGCCTCTGCCCCGGCCGGCTCTTCCGGCTTTTCGGCGGGCTTTTCCGCCTCAGGGGGCTCCTCGGCCTTTACGGCGGGCTTCGCCGCTTCTTCCTTCTTTTCTTCGGGCTTTTCCGCCGGAGCCTGTTCTTCCTTCTTTTCGGGAACGGCCTTCTCTTCCGGCTTCGCGGCCTCCTCGGCCCTGGCCTTTTCGGGCTCTTCCTTCTTTTCGGGCTCCGCGGCCTTTTCGGCGGGCTTTTCCGCCGGCGCTTCGGCCTGAACGGGCTTTTCTTCCGCGGGAGCGGGGACCGTCTTTTCAGTCTGGACAGCCTCGGGCTGCGGCGCCGCGGCCGCCTTTTCGGGCTCCATTGCGGGCTCTTCGGGCTTTAAGACCTTCGGCTGCTCGCCCTCGAGGGTCTGCGGGGTCTCGCTCTTCTTCCTGGGCACGGCGTTCTGGGGCACCGAGCTCTTCCTCATGGGAGTCCCGAAGGGAGTCGGCTTGGGGCCGGACTGGGAGGACGCCGATCTGGGCACCGGTTTTCCTATGGGAGGCGCCGGTCTCGCCGGAGCTTCGGTCCTGGTCTCCGCCTGCCTGGGCTGCTGAGCCTGTCTGCTCTTCTTCTGCTGAGCTTCTATGATCGCCTTGTCGACGGCGCGGATCTGGACCTTGGACGCGTTGGTGTCCCTGGCCGCGCTCTTGCCGCCCGACGATCTGACTATCTTGGTTTCGCTTTTGTTATCTGGCATCTGCTTGACCTCCGTGGGATCCTCCCTCAGGTACTGTCTCTTCTATCATTCTAATGAGCCTGTCCATCTCCTCGCGGCTGACAGGCCTCTTGAGTCCTCTGGCGATGGCGTTCTTCTTATCGGCGAGCCTGGCGCACTCGGGCCGGGGACAGATATACACACCTCTTCCCGGAGCCTTCTGATCGCCGATCACGAGGCCCTGCTCACCGCATGTTATCCTTATAAGCGAAGCCTTGGGAAAGCTCTGCATGCAGCCGACGCATCTTCTTTCAGGCATCCTTTTTTCAGGCATCAACGTTCCTCCATCGCTTTGGCGATAGTCTCGATCATCACGGCGTTGGTCGCCTTGGGATCGAGCTCGATGCCGTTCTCTTCGGCGAAGGCTATGAGCTCGGCCTTCCTCATGGATTTAAGGGAGGACGATCTCGCGAGCCCTTCTCCCGCGGCTTCGGAGGCTTCCTCTCCTTCCTTGGCCACGGCGTCGGAGATGTGCGTCACGGTCTCGACCACGATCTCGCCGGTCTCGGGCAGATCGGTCCCCTCGGGGAAGTACTGGCTGTGGCTCTTGATGTCTATCTTCCAGCCGCAGAGCCTGGCCGCCAGTCTCACGTTCTGGCCTTCTTTGCCTATGGCCAGGGAGAGCTGGTAGTCGGGGACCACGACGGTGGCGGACTTTCCTTCTTCGTCTATGAGCACCATCTCCACCTTGGCGGGAGAAAGAGCGCTGCTGATGAGCCTGCCGGGCTCGTCGCTCCAGGCGACGATGTCGATCTTCTCGCCTCTCAGCTCGTCGACCACGGCCTGCACGCGGGAGCCCCTGGTGCCGACGCAGGAGCCGACGGGATCGACGTTCTCGTCATGGGTCATGACGGCGATCTTGCTCCTGGAGCCGGCCTCGCGGGCGGTGCTCTTGATCTCTATGGTGTGATCCTGAAGCTCGGGCACTTCGAGCTCGAACAGTCTCTTGACCAGTCCCGGATGAGTGCGGGAAAGGAAGACCTGGGGCCCCTTGTTGGCCTTTTTGACGTCCATCACGTAGACCTTGACCCTGTCGCCGGTCCTGAATCTCTCGCCGGGGATCTGCTCGTTGACGGAGAGTATGCCTTCGGCCCTTCCTATATTGATGAAGACGGTGCCGTTGCTCACCCTCTGGACGACGCCGGTCACGACCTCGCCCTGGCGGCCGATGTAGTCGTCATAGATCATGCCTCTCTCGGCCTCGCGGATGCGCTGCACCACGACCTGCTTGGCGGTCTGGGCGGCCACTCTGCCGAAGTCGGAGGGGGTCACCTGGTATTCGACCACGTCGCCGAGCTCGTACTCGGGATCGATCTCCTGGGCGTCCTCAAGGCTGACCTGGGAATAGGGATCCTCGACCTCCTCGACGATCTCCATGCGCATGAAGACGTTGATGTCTCCGGTCTCCTGATCTATGTTCACGCGCACGTTCTGGTACGCGCCGTAATTCTTCTTGTATGCCGAGACGAGGGCCGATTCGATCGCTTCGATGAGCAGGGCCTTGGGCATGTGCTTTTCTCTTTCCAGAGCTTCTACCGCTTCAAGAAAATCGAGATTCATTTGGGATGTGCCTCCTTGGTACAGTTGTTTATGTCAATGATCTTTTTTATCGTTTCTTCACGCCGCGCGGGGCGGCTGCTGAGGTAAAGGCTTCTTAAAAGACTACCGCGAGATTGGCGCGGGAGACGTTCCCGGGCTCGAAAGTCATGATCTGCCCTTTGCCGAGATCGAGGGTGATCCTTCCGTCCTCATAGCCGGCGAGCCTGCCGGTAAAGAACTTCGAACCGTTCTCGGCCTTGTAGAGCCTCACTTCTATCAGTTCTCCCATGAAGCGCCTGAAATCCTCTTCTCTTATCAGGGGCCTGTCCATGCCTGGCGAGGAGACCACCAGATAGTAGTTCTGCTTTATGGGGTCTTCTTTGTCGAGCTTCTCGCTCAGGAACCTGCTCACGGTCTCGCAGTCGTCGGTGCTCATGGTCCCGTAGCCTTCCCCTTCGCGCTTGTCGACGAGGATCAGCAGGTTCCAGTCCTGACCGGACTTCGAGAAATCGCAGTGGTAGAGCTCGTAGGGATGGTCCTTTCCGAACTCCTCCATCCATTCGCTTATATACTCCTGGATCTTTTTCTTAGCCAATTCTTTACTCCAAAAATTAAGAGTGGACCCCTGTCCACTCTTAAGCGATAACGTATGCACGAGTATAATATCAGCCTCTGTCAGAAATTGCAAGCTTTTTCTAAAGCTCCTGGAAGAATTCTATCTCCTCGCCCAGGGGCCCGTGTATGAAGGCGCAGCGGATGGGATAAGGAGGCTCGGACTTGATGATGACCTCCTTGGGGCCGGTGAATACCTCGTATCCGGCTTCCGTGACCGTCTTTACGCAGGCGTCGAGATCGTCCGTCGCCAGAGCCAGGTGCTGGAGAGTGCCGAGCACGCCGGTGATGGGGTTCACGCCGTCGGTGAACTCCAGGACGCTCTCCCCGACCTTGATCATGCAGCCCGTGGGCCATCTGCGCAGGATCTCAAGACCCAGCACGTTGGTGTAGAAATCGACAGCCCTGACGAAGTCCTCATGCTCGGCCTTCATCGCGATGTGATGTATCTTTTTTATAAGAGCCATATATTTACCTCCCGGTATCAATTATTTACCACATTATAGCACATCAAGAAGCAGTATGATATAATCGATTTGATATTGAAAGGATCCTTGGATGAACGGATTTGACGAGATCAGGATAAAGAGTTTTTTGAAAGAAAGCGGCATGAGCCCGGCGCCCGAAGCGGAAGAAGATCCCGCCGGCTGCGCCCTGAGGATCGCGGAAGAGCTGAAGGACTGCGCTCTTAAAAAGAACAGTTCCTTCGCCATGCTCCCCTCCGGTATCAGGGCCGAAGCTCTGCCGGATCGCCTTCCCCCCACCCTCGCCGTCGACATCGGCGGCACCAACACCAGACTGGTCCTGATCGAAGGCAGCTTAAAGGACGGCCTCAGTGAAAGGGATCTAAAGGTCTTCGAGACTCCCGGCAGGCGCGGGACCATCAGCGCGGAGCGCTTCTTTGACGAGATCGGGGACATGATCGCTCCCTATGAGTGCGAAAGGATAGGCGTATGCTTTTCCTTCGTCGCGGAGATACTGCCGGACGGCGACGGCCGCGTCGTCGCCCTGAGCAAGGAGGTCGACGTAAAGGGCTGCGAAGGGCTCGTCATAGGCAGGGAGATAAACAAAAGGCTCGCCTCCCGCGGCAAAGCTCCCGTGAGGGTCACGGTCATCAACGACAGCTGCGCGGCCTTCCTCGGGGCCGGAGCGAGATACGGACGTATCCCCGACGCCTCCTTCATACTGGGGACGGGCTACAACAACTGCTACTGCGAGCCCCTGCTCGGAGGGATGCTGGTCAACACCGAGAGCGGCAGATACACCGGCTTTCCTCTGGGAGACTACGACAGGGCGGCCGACCGCGGTTCCGCCTATCAGGGAGACTTTCTGGCGGAGAAGATGATCAGCGGAGAATACCTGGGCGCGGCCATAGCGTGCGCCGCCCTCGGAGCCTGCGAAAAAGGCCTCATGAGCCCCGCTTTTGCCGGCTTCGTCTCAGAGTCCGGCCTTCCCGGTACCAGCGCTATCAGCGCCTTCCTCTCCGGCGCGGAGAGCCCCTTAAGAGACGCCCTGCCCGAAGAAGACAGAAAGGTATTCGCCTTCATCGCCCGCGAGCTGCTCAGAAGATCCGCCCTCTACGCGGCGGTACTCACCTCGGCCTGCGTCATCAGGAGGCAGCCGGAGCCCGGCAAAAAGATACTGATCGCGGCCGAAGGCTCCACCTACATGAAGACAGGCCTGCTCAGGACCCTCACCGACCGTTACATCGATGAAATATCAAATACAGTTCTCGGGATGCCCTGCGAGATCCTCAGCGCCGAAGGTACGGTGCTGGGCGGGACCGCCATCGGGGCGAACATGATATGAAAGGAAGATAATATGCGTATAGATATCAGCGGGACCGGGCTCGAGAGCCTCGACTTCAATGCCGGATACGGCGCCCTTGACAGACTGCTGCAAAAGAGCGGCAGAGGCAGCGAGTTCACCGGCTGGACGTCCCTTCCCGCCGCCGTGAGCGGAGAGGAATACGCCCGCGTCAAAGCCTGCGCGAAGCGCATCAGAGAAGACGCCGACGTGCTCATAGTCGTCGGCATAGGCGGTTCCTACCTGGGAGCGAGAGCCGCTATCGAGCTCCTCAAGAGCCCCAGGCACAACAGCGTGGATAAGCCTCAGGTATATTTCCTGGGCAACGGCATCGCGGGAGAAGACGTCCTGCAGGTCTTAAGGCTCATCGAGGGCAAGAAGACCTACCTCAATGTGATCTCCAAGTCGGGGACGACTCTGGAGCCCGCCCTCGCCTTCCGCGTCTTAAGAGAGAAGCTCGAAAAGGAGCTGGGAAGAGAAGAAGCCGCGAAGAGGATCGTCTGCACGACCGACAAGGCGAGAGGAGCCTTAAGGACACTTGCCCTTGAGGAGGGATACGAGTGCTTCGTGATCCCCGACGACGTCGGAGGCCGCTACAGCGTGCTGAGCCCGGTCGGCCTGCTGCCAATGGCAGCCGCCGGCATCGATATCGACGCCGTGATGGAGGGAGCGGCCCTGGCTTCGGATCAGTTTACCG
>JAEEIC010000089.1 GCA_016281165.1 Bacillota bacterium
GCCCTACATCGAGGACGGCACCATCAGCAGGATCAGCCTCTCGACCATCGGCCAGGGCGGCATCGCCAAGGCTATCTCGGCCGGCAAGCTGAAGAATCCCTGCGTATTTTACTCCCACGGAGGAAGGGCCTGCGCCGTCGAGAACGGCAGGCTTCACATAGACGTCGCCTTCATCGCGGCTCCCACCGCCGACCCCGAAGGCAACATGAACGGCTGCATAGGCAAGAGCGCCTGCGGCTGCCTTTCCTACAATCATGCCGACGCTGAGCACGCGGACAGAGTAGTCGCGATTACCGACAATCTCGTACCGTACCCTTGCTGCCCGGCAGAGATAAGCGAGAATTTCGTCGATTACGTGGTGGCTGTGGACAGCATCGGTGACCCCGCGGGCATCGTAAGCGGAGCGACACAGATCACCACCGACGAAAAGCGCCTCGCCGTCGCCGACATGTGCGCCGAGCTCCTCGACAAGGCCGGCTACATCAAGGACGGCATCAACTTCCAGACCGGCGCCGGCGGCATCAGCCTCGCCGTCGCGGCCAAGATCCGCGACCGCCTCATCGCCAAGGATATCAAGGGCGGCTTCGGTTCCGGCGGCATCACCTCGTATTTCGTCGACATGCTCCACGAAGGCCTGCTCAAGGCCCTCTGGGACGTGCAGTGCTTCGACCAGCCGTCCATCGACAGCGTGGCCAATGATCCGGCCCACATGGTCATGAGCGGCTCGCACTACGGCAGCCCCGAGAACAAGGGCTGCGTGGCCAACAAGCTCGACGTGATGATACTCGGAGCCTTCGAGGTCGATACCGATTACAACATCAACGTCATCACCGGTTCCAACGGCGTCATCATGAGCGCTGCCGGAGGCAATCCCGACACCGCCGCGGGCGCCCGCATCTCCATCGTCGTCAGCATGCTGATGAAGAAGGGGCCCACCTGCTTCATCAAGAAGGCCGTCAACACCATAACCACCCCAGGCGAGACCGTCGACGCGGTCGTGACCGACTACGGCATCGCCATCAACCCCCTGCGCACCGACCTGCTCGAGGCTCTCAAGGACAGCGGGCTTCCCCTCGTCACCATCGAGGAGCTGCAGCAGAAAGGCGAGGAGCTGGGCGACGTCTACGGCGGCCCCAAGCTCGGCGAGCGCATCGTGGGCGTGGTCGAATACAGGGACGGCAGCGTCATCGACGTGGTGAGAGAAGTCGTCAAGTAGTTTTCAAACAGTTAAACAGACGCGGCGACGCGTCATAAGTGATAATAAAAAGGAGATAAAAAACCATGGCAGTAATGAGATCTATCTTTTACGTACCCGCCCACAGAATGGACTTCGTAGAGAAGTGCCCCAAGTATCCCGCGGACATAATCACCCTCGACCTTGAGGACGCCGTTCCCGCCACCGAGAAGGAGACCGCCAGAAAGAACGCGGCCGCCAACCTCAAGCACGTAGCCAGCGGCGGCGCCCAGGTCTATGTAAGACTGAACAACTGGGAGACCGGCATGACCAACGACGACCTCGAAGCGGTCGTATGGCCCGGCCTCGACGGCGTCACCCTCGCCAAGTGCGGCTGCGCCGACGACGTAAAGCGCCTCGACTGGAAGCTCGAAGAGCTCGAGCAGAGAAGAGGCATCCCCGTGGGGACCGTCAAGATCTCCATGCTCCTCGAGACCGCCAAGGGCGTCCAGAACGCCGGTGAGTGCTGCCTCGCCAGCAAGAGGAACGTCAACGCCATCTTCGGCGCTGTCGACTACTGCAAGGATATGAGAGTCACCCTGACCAACGAGGCCAAGGAGCAGCTCTACGCCAGGTTCCAGGTCGGAGTCGCCTGCCGCACCGCCGGCATCGCCGCCATCGACGCTCCCTTCGTGGATTACAAGAACCTCGAGGCCTTTGAGAAGAACGTCGCCGACGGCATCCAGATGGGCTTCGAAGGCAGAATGATCATCCATCCGGGACAGATCGAGACCTGCAACAGGATGTACGCTCCCGATCCCAAGACCCTCGAGTGGGCAAAGAAGATCGTCGTCGAGTTCGAGGAGAACGGACTTGCCAAGGGCCTGGCCGCCATCAGCGTAGACGGCAAGATGGTCGACACCCCCGTATACCTCAACGCTCTGGACATCGTCAACCGCCAGAAGGAGATCGACGCCAAGAACGCCGAGAGACAGGCTCAGTAAGGATCGAAAGCGCTCAGCGCGCAGCTTCCTGTAGATCAGAGAGTCCCCAAAGCTACGGCTTTGGGGACTTTTTTCGTGGAGAAGGCGAAGAGGGCGGGAGTCCGTGAGCGCTTAAGTTCCAAGGGGTCCAGGGTATGTAAATAATGTTATATAACATATGTTTTGCCTGCTGTACTGTCGCCGCGTAAATCCTGAAAGCGCGGATCGCTCAAGCATCTTCCTCGGAAGGGGCCGGCATGGTATAATCTGTACAGGCCGTATGAGGCCTTCGCTTTTCGATCCGTTCAACATTCCCATATCACCGGGGCGGCCCGCCCGCAAAAGGAGGATAATATGCTTCACGAGATAAGCTTCGATTCGTACAACAAGAGAGACAAGGTCTACGGCTGGATCTATGTTCCGGCGGCGGAGCCGCTGGGGGTCATCCAGCTCATCCACGGCTTCGGCGAGCATTCGCGCAGGTACCTGCACATGATAGTGAAGTTCATGGAGGCCGGCTTCATCGTCGCCGCCGACGACCACGTGGGCCACGGCAAGACCGCCCTTGAGAACGACTGCTGGGGCGACTGGGGCGATCAGGGCGTCCACACCATGATGGAGGACGAGCACAGCCTCACCCTGCTGGTAAAGAAGATGTATCCTGACCTGCCCTATTTCCTCTTCGGACACAGCATGGGCTCCTTCATCGCCCGCGACTACATCGCCAAATACGGAGACGAGCTCGACGGCGTCACCCTCTGCGGCACCTCGGGCGTCTTCCCCGGGCTCGACAAGAGCATAGAATATATCAAAAAGCTCGTCGACGGAGGCAAGGGCCTGGAGGCCGATCCCAACGTGGGCGCGGTGATGATGGGCTGGATGTTCGCGCGCTGCGAGGAGGGCGTGAAGCTCGGCAACGAGTGGATCTGCCACGACGAGTACGTGCAGAAGGACCACGCCGCCGATCCCTTCGACGCCTTTACAAAACCGACCAGCAACAGGTCCTTCCTCGATTTCTGCTACATGATAAAGGTCATCACCGGGCCCGAGTGGGCGGAGAAGGTGCCGAAAGACCTTCCGATCTACAATATCGCCGGCGACCAGGATCCGGTCGGGCAGTACGGCGAGGGAGTCTATCAGGTCTCCAACTGGCTGGCCGCGGCCGGCTGCGACGTGCAGACCCAGCTCTATTCGGGCTACCGCCACGAGATCCACAACTACGCCGAGCTCAAGGATGACGTCGAGGACGGCATCATCGAGTTCTTCTGGGAGTGCCTGGGAGAGGACGAGCTGGAAGAGATCTAGCCCCGCTCCGCCGGGACCCGGGCGGGACAGTGCCGATGCCGGCGGCGCCGGACAGGAGCCCGCGTCCGCAAGCGGTATGAAAATGAAAAAAGCGCATGCATAAAAGCATGCGCTTTTATTTCGCTCAAGCCATCGGCGGCGTCACTGCCTGTTGTATTCGCAGTAGCTGTCCTCCATCAGGGTGACCGTGCCGTCCTTCGACTCGATCGCGGTATACTCGTGGCTGGCCGAGGAAGCGTCCAGCTCCAGCTCGTGCTCGTCCGCGGGTATGATATCATACAGGGTCTCCGGGCCCTCGACCCAGGTGGTGATGCCCCTGAGTATAAGGGTCCGGGTGGCGTCGTCGTACTCAGGCGCGTATTCCACGCAGACCACGTCTCCGCCGTACCAGGAGAGGTCGGGCTCCTTCTCGATCACGTTGCCCCCGTTCATGATGAGGACCGTGCGGCAGTCGTCGATGTCGATCCAGGTGCCCATGAAGGCTTCGACGGTGAGAGGCTCCCTGCCGGTGACGGCGATGTCTATCTTCGGGACGCTGACGGTGAAGGGGACCGTGAATTCGGGCTCGTCCTTCTCAAGGTCGGCGTCAGGCTTGAAGAACTCCACCGTGTGGGGCCAGCCGGAGAGCATGAAGCCCATGAGGGTGGCCGAGGACTTCACTTCTCCGCTCTCGGGCCATTTGCCGGTCCAGTTGTTCTTATTCGCGTCCTTGCTTAAGGGGGCGAAGCGGAATA
>JAEEIC010000090.1 GCA_016281165.1 Bacillota bacterium
ATGGCAAGATATACAGGACCTTCCTGCAAGCTTTGCAGAAGAGAAGGACAGAAGCTGTTCCTCAAGGGCGAGCGCTGCTACAGCGGCAAGTGCGCGATGGAGAAGAGATCCTACGCTCCCGGACAGCACGGACAGAACAGGAAGAAGACCTCCAACTACGGTCTTCAGCTCCGTGAGAAGCAGAAGGCGAAGAGATTCTACGGACTGCAGGAGACTCAGTTCAGGACCTACTTTGAGAAGGCGGCTGCCAAGCCCGGCATCACCGGCGACAACCTGCTCATCATGCTCGAGACCAGACTCGACAACACCGTATTCAGAATGGGATTCGCTTCCTCCAGGAAGGAAGCCAGACAGCTGGTCACCCACGGTCACTTCACCGTCAACGGCAAGAAGGTAGATATCCCTTCCCAGCTGGTGAAGGCCGGCGACGTGATCGCCGTCAAGGAAAGAAGTCAGTCCTCTCCCAAGTTCAAGGAAATGAAGGAAATGACGATCAGCACTCCCGAATGGGTCACCATCAACACTGATAAGCTGGAAGGAAAGGTCCTCTCCATTCCGACCCGCGCGATGATCGATACCCCCGTCGCTGAGTACCTGATAGTCGAGCTCTACTCCAAGTAGTGAGCATTCTGTTTTCAAGAACAAGGAGGGATTTAGAGTGATAGAAATTGAAAAGCCGACCATCGTGAGCGAGTGCTCTGAAGACGATCCCTGTTACGGAAAATTCATCGTTGAACCCCTCGAAAGAGGCTACGGCAATACGCTGGGCAACAGTTTGAGGAGGATACTCCTCAACTCCCTTCCCGGCGCCGCTGTCACCTCGGTGCGCATAGACGGAATACTCCACGAGTTCTCCACTATACCCGGCGTCAAGGAAGACGTCACCGAGATCATCCTCAACCTGAAGAAGCTGGCTATAGCCCTTCACGGCGAGGACAAAAAGCGCGCCATGATCAACGCCGTGGGTCCCAAGGAAGTCACTGCCGCCGACATCATCGCCGACAGCAGCCTGGAGATCTACAACAGCGATCTGCATATAGCGAGCCTTGAGGAAGGCGCCAGCCTGGTCATGGAGATCAACATCTCCACCGGCCGCGGCTATGTCCCCGCCGACCAGAACAAGGACGAGAACACTCCCATCGCCGTGATCCCCGTGGACAGCATCTACACTCCCGTCAGAAAGGTGAACTGGACCGTGGAGAACACCCGCGTCGGTCAGATCACCGATTACGAGAGACTGGTCCTTGAGATCTGGACCGACGGAAGCATCTCCCCCAAGGAGGGCGTATCCATCGGCGCCAAGATCATGGAGGAACACCTGAAGCTCTTCATCAATCTCACCGAGAATATCGAAGAAGTCAATATCATGGTCGAGAAGGAAGAAGATCAGAAGGGCAAGGCTCTTGAGATGAGCATTGAAGAACTGGAACTTTCCGTACGTTCGTTCAACTGCTTGAAGCGTGCTTCTATCAACACCGTCGAGGAGCTCACCCAGAAGACCGAAGAAGACATGATGAAGGTCAGGAACCTGGGCAAGAAATCTCTCGACGAGGTCAAGCACAAACTGGAAGAATTAGGTCTGGGTCTCAAGCCCAGCGACGAATAAAGGTTAAGGAGGTTACTTCAAATGCCCGGATACAGAAAGCTGGGAGTCAAGACTGCCCACAGACAGTCCATGCTTAGGAATCTGGTCACCGACCTCTTCCGTTACGGCCGCATTCAGACCACTGACTGCAGAGCCAAGGAAGCCAGGAAGGAAGCCGAAAAGATGATAACTCTCGCCAAGAGGAACGATCTTCACGCCAGGAGACAGGCTCTGGCCTACATCAAGGACGAAGACGTCGTCACCAAGCTCTTCGACGAGATCGCTCCCAAGTATGAGGAGAGACACGGCGGCTACACCAGGATACTCAAGCTCGGTCCCCGTCAGGGAGACGTTGCCGAGAGCGTATTCCTCGAGCTGGTATAAGCTCATAAGCTGAAGAAAGCATAAAGGCAGGTCCGAAAGGGCCTGCTTTTTATTGTCCCAAAGGCTCCGGACTTTTCGCGAAGCAGCGCCGCGCGAAGGAATGTCTGAAATTCAGCCAAATAAGAAGGCATAAACATTTGACGGGTATGTTATCATTATTTGTACCGCAATATGTCGCGAGCACGCAAGGAGGCCAATATGGATCATTTCAAAGAATTATCAGACATCATCGAAGCGAAGAAGGAAGAATTCTTCGACCTCAGCGATAAGATCTGGGGCTTCGCCGAATCACGTTTCCAGGAATTCGAATCGAGCAAGCTCGACGCCGCCTATCTCGAGTCCCAGGGCTTCAAGGTGAAGCTGGGCGTCGCCGACGAAGACACAGCCCTGGTCGCTGAATACGGCAGCGGCAAGCCCGTCATCGGCTTCCTCGGCGAGTATGACGCCCTTTCGGGCCTTTCCCAGCAGGCGGACGTCGCTGAGCACGTCCCCATCCAAGCTGGCTGCGACGGCCACGGCTGCGGCCACAACCTTCTGGGCACCGCGGATCTCGCCGCGGCGGTCGCTGTCAAAGAGCTCATAGAGCAGGGCAAGCTCAAGGGGACCGTACGCTTCTACGGCTGTCCCGCCGAAGAGAACGCGGCCGGAAAGTCCTTCATGGTAAGGGCGGGGCTATTCGATGACTGCGATATCTGCCTCACCTGGCATCCGGGCTGGATGAACCAGGTCAACGGCAACGGGTCACTGGCCAATATCAGAGTATTCTATACCTTCCACGGTCTTTCCTCCCACGCCGCCGGCGCTCCCCATCTGGGCCGCTCCGCCCTCGACGCGGTCGAGCTCATGGACGTGGGCGTCAACTATATGAGAGAGCACATGATCGACGAGGCGCGCATACACTACGCCATCATCAACACCGGCGGCACCGCTCCCAACGTGGTGCAGTCCGAGGCGCAGGTACTCTACGCCATCAGGGCGCCGAGAGTGGGCCAGGTCATGGAGCTCTTCGACAGGGTCTCCGACTGCGCGAGGGGCGCCGCCCTCATGACCGGCACCAGGGTCGACATCAAACAGGTATCCGCCTGCTACGACTGCATAGGAAACGACGTCATCGCCGGACGTTTCATGGAGAACATGGATAAGCTCCTCCCCATCGACTACACCGAAGAGGAGCTGGCCTACGCGAAGAAGTTCCAGGGCGCCATCACCGAGCTCGACAGGGCGAGCCTTAAGAACGCGGCCAAGAGGATAGCGGGAAAAGACGCCGCGAAGCTCCTCGAGCAGCCCATCTGGAACTTCCGGGTCCCCGGTTACGCGAAGAGCGGCGGCTCCACCGACGTGGGCAACGTCAGCTGGGTCGTGCCTACCGCCCAGTTCGGCATCGCCACTCTGGCGGCCGGCACTCCCGGTCACGCCTGGCAGGTCGTCGCCCAGGGCAAGGGCTCCGTCGCCAAGAAGGGCATGCTGACCGCGGCCAAGCTGCTGGCTGTCACCGCCTTTGATTTCTTTACCGACGAGAAGCTCGTGCAGGCGGCCAAGGACGAACTGGCCCAGCGGCTCGAGGGAGAGACTGTCCCCGACGCCCTGCCCAGGGATCTCAAGCCGATGATCTGGTGATATCATCCTTTCGAGCTTTCGGGCGGCTCCGCGAAAAAAAGACGCAGGGCCGCTCTTTTATGCTAAAATACAGGTGAATAAAAAGCGGCGCGGCGGTCTGACCGCCGCCAGAGCACAGGAGGTAAAAATGAGTTACATGAAGGATATCGCGCTCCTCGTGGACGCCAAGGCGGATCAGTTCTGTCTGATCAGCGACAAGGTCTGGGATTACGCCGAATCGCGCTTCCAGGAATTCAAGTCCTGCAAGGAAGAGTCCGACTACATGGAAGAGCAGGGCTTCAAGGTCACCCGCGGGATAGGCGGGGAAGAGACCGCTTTCGTCGCCGAGTACGGCAGCGGCAAGCCCGTCGTCGGCATCCTGGGCGAGTTCGACGCCCTCTCGGGTCTTTCGCAGGAAGCCGGGAACCCGGTCCACACTCCCATCGTTCCGGGCGGAGACGGCCACGGCTGCGGGCACAACCTGCTGGGCGGAGCCTCGCTCGCGGCGACCGTCGCGGTCAAGGACCTGATGGATCAGGGCAAGATGAGCGGCACCATCCGCTATTACGGCTGCCCCGCTGAGGAGAACGCGGGCGGCAAGGCCTTCCTGGTCAAGGCAGGCTGCTTCGACGACGTGGACATCGCCATCACCTGGCATCCCGGTTACATGAACAAGGTCACCGAGAACGGATCCCTCGCCAACTTCAGGGTCTTCTTCACCTTCCACGGCCTGGCTTCCCATGCCGCGGGAGCGCCCCATCTGGGCCGTTCCGCCCTCGACGCCGTCGAGCTCATGGACGTGGGCGTCAACTACATGAGAGAGCATATGATAGACGAGGCGCGCATCCACTACGCCATCATCAATTCCGGCGGCACCGCCCCCAATGTGGTCCAGGCTGAGGCGCAGGTGCTCTACGCCATCAGGGCGCCCAAGGTCACCCAGGTCAAGGAGCTCTACGAGAGAGTCTGCGACTGCGCCAGAGGAGCCGCCCTCATGACCCAGACGAAGGTCGATATAAAGCAGGTCGCGGCATATTCCGACTATGTGGCCTGCGACGTGATCAGCGAGAAGCTGGGCGAGCACCTCGACGAGGTGATCCCCATCGACTACACAGCGGAAGAGCTCGCCTTCGCGCAGCAGTTCCGCGAGGCCATCACCGAGCTCGACAAGAACAATCTCAAGGGCCTCGCCAAGAAGATCGCCGGCAAGGACGCGGCGAAGATCCTCGAGCAGCCCATCTGGAACTTCGTCATAAAGCAGCCTCTGGGCGGGAGCAAGGGATCCACCGACGTAGGAGACGTCAGCTGGGTCGTGCCCACCGGTCAGTTCGGCGTCGCTACTCTGGCCGCCGGCACTCCGGGCCACGCCTGGCAGGTAGTAGCCCAGGGCAAGGGCTCCGTCGCCCACAAGGGCATGCTGGCCGCGGCCAAGGTCATGGCGGCCACCGCCTGCGATTTCCTGACCGATCCCGCGCTGGTCGAAGCGGCGAAGAAGAGCTGGCTCGAGACTCTCGACGGAGAGACCTATCCGAGCCCGCTGCCCAAGGACGCCAAGCCTGAGATCTGGTAAAGATCAAGTCTTAGATATAAAACAAAAATGCGGATGAGCATATCCGCGTTTTCAGATCCGAAGCCTCAGAGCTTCGGATCTTTTGTTTTACGCTGACGCTAATTCTCTATTTTTCAGTCATTTATTGATATCCGGCGGCCGATCGTGGTATTATGATCACATAAATATCCCAGTTATTTTATCCATTGAACACAGACACAGGAAGGGAGCATTATCCAAATGAACATGAAAAGAATGACGCGTACGCTTTTGCGCGCTGTCCTGGCGGTCTCTCTGCTGATCAGCCCGGCCTTCTTCGCGGGAGGAGCCCATGCCGCGCAAGCTTTCAACGTCAGTATCCAGGCGGTCGACAGCGCCGGCGGCGGGGAGCTTGAAGGCGCGTATATCTGTATATTGGAGGGTAAAGAGAGCTTAGAGGATTTTTACAGCACGATCCAGCCCTATGAGACTTTGTTGACCCCGGGAGAGTATACCTTAAAAGCGACGGACGCCCCCGATGGCTATCTTATCCCCGGTGAAATCACCTTCGCGCTCGACTCTGACGGGCGCCTGACGTCCACCGGCTCTGTGACCGAAGACGGTATCATGCTGGTGGAATTCGAACAGACCCGTGTGGATCTTCTGGTGACCGACGGCGATGAGGCTGTCGAAGGCGCGACGCTCCAGGTCACGGACCCTGACGGAAACCTGCTCGAAGAGTGGGTCTCCGGAAGCGATCCCCATAAGATCAGCGGCCTGATCACAGGGACGAAGTACAAGATCGTCTTCACGGTCGTTCCGCAGGGATCCGAGACTCCGGAACCGGTATCCTTCACGATCTCCGATACCGGCGAGGTCTCCGTGGAGGGTCCGGCCGAGGTAGAGGACGGCGTCATCTATATCAGTATGGAACAAGAATATACATACGTCACCGCATTATACGTCACCGTTGAAGAGCCGGCGGTCGGCGAAACTCCCGCCTCTTCGGCCGGCGTCACCTGCGAGCCCGAAGAAGGCCTGCCCGAGAACGCTGAAGTCGGCCTTTGTTGGTACGAGGGCGATACGGACGATCTCGAGGACGCCTCCCCGATGAGCTCCGATGTATTTGAAGCCGGTAAATACTATTTCGCCTGCCCGGAGAAGCCTTATATAGGCAGTCTGATCGTCAGCGGGTATAAGATAGCCGATTCTCCCGCGGCCTTTGTCAACGGGGAAGAATCGAGCAGAGGCCAGAAGTATTTCAAGGTCTTCGGCCCGCTTGAGGAGAGCGCGGCCGAGGGCCCCGAGATGTTCGCTGTGTCTGTCGAAGGCGGAACGGCCGACAAGGCTGAGGCTGCCGAGGGCGAGACCGTTAACATCACCGCGGATGAAGCGGAGGAAGGCTTCACCTTCTCCGGCTGGACAGTCGTGAGCGGCGGCGTCTCGCTGGACGATGCCGAAGCTGAGGAGACCTCCTTCACCATGCCCGCCGAAGACGTCAGCCTGAAGGCGGTGTTCGAGGAGATCGCAAGTGAAGAACCGGTCCAGCCC
>JAEEIC010000091.1 GCA_016281165.1 Bacillota bacterium
ACCACCCCCATCTTCACGATGGTAAAGCATACCGTCCTCACCGGGCACGGGGCCGAGAAGACCCGCTACGTCATCGAGCATAGGGGCGCCGCCGCCATCGCGGCCCTTACGAAAGAAGGTAAGCTCCTCATGGTGCGCCAGTACAGGAAGACTCTCGATCAGGTGGTCTGGGAGATACCGGCGGGCTCTGTCGATCCCGGCGAGGAGCCCCGCGAATTCACGGGCAAAAGCGGCATGAAGGGCGTCTGGCTCTCCGTCGCCAAAAGAGAACTGAAGGAAGAGACCGGCTGGGAGGGCGAGAACTGGCAGCCTCTGGCCACTATATACGGCACCGTGGGCTACTGCAATGAGAAGATCGAGATCTGGAGATGCGACTGCACCGAGAAGGGCGCTACCGATTTCGACGAGGACGAGTTCCTGGAGCTGCACGAGATGGAGATCCCCGAGCTGGTCGCGATGATAGAAAGAGGCGAGATAGTCGACGCCAAGACGGTCACCGCGATACTGCTGACAGCGAAAGAGATGAAGGTATAGGCAATGAGATACGAAGAAGAATTCAGAGAATACCTGAGAAAGACGAGAAACGCCTCCCCCAGCACCGAGAACGCCTATGCCGGCGATATCAGGGAGTTCGAGGCCTTCTGCGCCGAAAGGGGAAAGTCCCTCGAGAGCGCCGGCGGCGCGGAGGTGCAGGCCTTCCTGCTGAAGCTGGGCGAGGAGGGCAGGAGCTCATCCACTGTTAACCGTAAAATGTCTTCTGTAAGGTGCTACTATTCCTGCCTGATGGAGAAGGGGCATATAAGCTCTGACCCCTGCGGCGGCATCAAGCCTCCCCGGACGGCGAGAAAGGCTCTCGACCACCTGAGCATAGAGGAGGTCGACAGGCTGCTCGATATCGAGGGAGACGATCCCAGGACCTTAAGAGACAGGGCTCTTCTGGAGCTGATGTACGCCACCGGCATGAGGGCGGGCGAGATCGCCGCCTCCAACGTCAGCGACGTCGACCTGAAGATAGGCTTCATAATCTGCTCGAGCGAGGGCAACAGCCGCATGATACCGATAGGAAGGCCCGCTCTGGAGGCTCTCTCCGCCTATCTGGATAAGGGAAGAGCGGAGCTTGCCGGCAACGACCGCAACCAGAACGCTCTCTTCCTCAATTACCAGGGCCAGCGCATCACCCGCCAGGGCATCTGGAAGATCCTGAAGCACTACGGCGAAAAGGCCGGCCTTAAGACGGAGCTCAGCCCCCAGATCCTGAGGAACTCCTTCGCCACCCACATGCTGCAGAACGGGGCCGACCTCAAGTCCCTGCAGGAGCTCATGGGGCTCAAGGATATCAACGCCGCCAGGCTCTATCTTTCCGTCACGCGCAACAGGATAATGGACGTCTACGACAGGACCCACCCGAGGGCGAAAAAATAGCGAAAAGCGTTGAAAATTATGCTTGCATTCGCATCCGGTATGTGGTAATATCCCCTTTGCGTATTACGGGCGGTCCGCTGGGAGAGCCATAAAGCACAGGGCTTTTGACGCTAACTATTCCAAGAACGTCTATGAAATCGAAAGGAAGATACGAAATGGATCTCATCAAATCAATCACTGAAGAGTACGAGAAGAAGGACATTCCCGAGTTTTCCGTAGGCGACACCGTCAAGGTCTACGTAAAGATCAGGGAAGGCAACAGAGAAAGGATCCAGGTCTTTGAGGGCTTCGTCCTCAAGAGACAGAACGGCGGCATCAGCGAGAGCTTCACCGTAAGAAGGATAGCAAGCGGCGTCGGCGTCGAGAAGACCTTCCCCCTTCATTCGCCCCTCGTAGAAAAGATCGAGCTCGTCCGCAAGGGCAGCGTCAGAAGAGCCAAGCTGAACTACATGAGACAGAGGACAGGCAAGGCCGCGAGGATCAAAGCCAGCGAAAAGTAAATGATGGACCGAGGAGCCTTTGTTTTACAGAGGCTCTTTTGTTTTGCCCTGAATAGTTGTAAAATCAAAGAGAAATGAGCGATATCAACAACATAAACTGGTTCCCCGGCCATATGAAAAAGACCAGGGAGCTCATACAGGAGAACCTCAAGCTCGTCGACGCCGCCGTCGAGCTCCTTGACGCGCGCATCCCCGCCTCCAGCAGGAACCCCGTCATCGGCGAGCTCGTGAAGAACAAGATCCGCGTAGTAGTTCTCAACAAGGCCGACCTCGCCGATCAGGAGCAGACCAGAGCCTGGGCCGAAAAGCTCAGGGCGGAGGGCAGCAGGGTCCTGATCATGAACGCCGAGAGCGGCGAAGGGACCGCGGCCCTGAAGAGCCTCCTCACGCGTCTTAAAGAGGAAAAGAACGAAGGATCCGTCAGGAACAAGCCGCTGAGGCTGATGATCGTCGGCATCCCCAACGTGGGCAAATCCTCCCTCATCAACAGGCTCACCGGCAGCAAGAGCGCGAAGACCGGCAACAAGCCCGGCGTCACGAGGGGAAAGCAGTGGCTGAGCCTGGGCGAGGGCATAATGCTGCTCGACACCCCCGGCATACTCTGGCCCAAGTTCGAGGACCAGGAGACCGCCAAAAAGCTCGCCTTCTGCGGGGCCATCAGGGACGAGATCATGGATCTTCCCACTCTGGGCATGGAGCTCATAGGCCTGCTCTCCGAGAGAGCTCCAGAGCTCCTCAAGGCCCGCTACAGGCTCGAGGCCATAGAAGAGACGCCTCTGCTCACCATGGAGGCCATCGCCGTGAAACGCGGCTTCATCATGGCCGGAAAGCGCATCGATTATGACCGTACCGCCAGGACCGTCATCGACGAGTTCAGGGCCGGGACCATAGGGCGGATCTCGCTGGAATAGAAAGCCAAATTCAAGGTTCCAGTTATCTGATCATCAACATAATATAAATTACGTAAACAGATCATCTTGCTTAACGAAAGGAGCGGAAATGAAGAGAGAATACGCGGAATTCGCGGTAAAGAAGACCTTTGAGCTCATCGCCATCGACAGCCCCAGCGGCTATACCCTCGAGGCCATGAAGTGGGTAAAGAAGCAGTTCAACGACCTGGGCTTCAAAGCAGAGCTCACCAACAAGGGCGGGGTCCTGATCGACTTCGGCGGCAGCGACGAAGAGTACGGCGTCATGTTCGACGCCCACGGAGACACCCTGGGCGCCATGGTGGCGGAGATCGAGCCCTCCGGCACCTTGAGGCTCACCAACATCGGCGGCTTCAACGCCAACAACGCCGAGGCCGAGAACGTGAGGGTCCACACCCGCGGCGGCAAGGTCTACGAGGGCACCATCCAGCTCCACAATCCCTCGATACACGTGAATCTCGAGTACAGCGACACCAAGCGCGGCTTCGATACCGTCGAGGTCTATCTCGACGAGGACGTCCATTCTGTCGACGAGGTCAAGGCCCTGGGCATCAGGGTGGGAGACTACGTCTGCGCCGATCCCAGATCCAGAGTCACCGAGAGCGGCTACATCAAGAGCAGGTTCCTGGACGACAAGCTCTCCGTCGGCATGCTCATGGCCTACGGCAAGTACATCAAGGATAATAACATCAGCCTCAGGCATCATCTCTGGGGCCACGTGACCGCCTATGAAGAGGTCGGTCACGGCGCCTCCTCCACCTGCCCCGAGGGCGTGCTCGAGGTCATCAGCGTCGATATGGGCTGCGTGGGCGACGGCCTCGAATGCACCGAAAAGCAGGTCTCCATCTGCGCCAAGGACAGCGGAGGGCCCTACAACTACGAGATCACCGGCAAGCTCATCAAGGCCGCCGAGAACGAAGGCGCCGACTACGCCGTCGACGTCTATCCCCGCTACGGCAGCGACGTGGAAGCGACCTTAAGATCGGGCCACGACATAAAGCACGGCCTCATAGGCGCCGGCGTCTTCGCCAGCCACGGCTACGAGCGCAGCCACATGGAGGGAGTCCTCAACACCCTCAAGGTCATGAAGGGCTACATGGAGCTCTAGCTTGAAACGCCACGCCATCATCCCCATCTTCATACCCCATCTGGGCTGCCCCCACAGCTGCGTCTTCTGCAACCAGCGCGCCATCACCGCCAAGAGCGGGGCCGTGAGCGAAGAGGACGTGAGAAGGACGGCGGAGCAGTATCTCTCCACCCTTGAAGGCTCGGGGGTGGAGGAGATCGAGCTCTCCTTCTTCGGCGGCAGCTTCACCGGCATACCCATCGAGGATCAGAGCAGGTATCTCGCCATCGCCAAAGAGTACAAGGACGCGGGGCGGATCTCGAAGATCCACATGTCCACGAGGCCCGATTACATCGACCGGCGCATACTGGACAATCTGGCCTTTTACGGCGCCGACGTGATCGAGCTGGGCGTGCAGTCGTTCGACCCGAAGGTCCTTGAGCTCTCCGAAAGGGGCCACAGCCCGGAGCAGGTCTTCGCCGCTTCCGCGCTCATCAAAGAGTACGGCATGACCCTCGGCATCCAGCTCATGATCGGCCTTCCCGGGGATTCGTACGAAGCCTGCATGGACTCGGTGAGAAAGACCGTCAGCGTCGCTCCCGCCATCGCCCGTATCTATCCGACCGTCATCATCAGCGGCACGAAGCTCGCCGGCATGTATCTTGACGGCAGCTATGTGCCCTTCACGCAGGACGAGACCCTGCGCATCGCCAAAGACATGTATCTGGGGCTCACGGGAGCGGGGATCAACGTCATCAGGGTGGGCCTCAAGGCCAGCGCCCTGATCAATGACGGCGACGATTCTGTCGTTCTGGGCGGCACTTATCATCCGGCCTTCAGGCAGCTTCTGGACGGGGCTCTGGCCAGGGACCGCATAGAAGAGGCCCTGGCCGGCTGCGAGGCCCTGACCGTGAGGGCGGGGAGCAAGGCTCTTTCCGCCGCGGTGGGCCATAAGGGCGCGAACCGGGAGTATTTCGCCGCGAAATACCCCCAAAAGCGTCTGCGCTTCGTTTCGGACAGCAGTCTTGATGAGCACGAGCTGCGCTTTAAAAAGGACGCGCCCCGATGATATACGTATCGTCTCTGGCCCATCCCCGGCTTTTGGACTGGCTGGCCGGGCTGGACGATCTCACTTTGGTCGGACCCTTAAAGGGACCTTCTGAGCCCGTCAGCTGCCACCCCGACCTTCTGTACTGCCGGCTGGGAGCCGGCGCCGCCGCTCCCGTCTTCAAGGGCAGGGAGGAAGCCCTCGGCCCCGTCTATCCCGCCGACTGCGTATACAACGCGGCCGTCTGCGGCAGATATCTCATCCATAAAAAAGACCTCACGGATCCCGCCCTGCTCGAGGCGGCAGAAGAGCATATCCGCGCCGTCCGCGGCGGAGAGATGCTCTTCGTTCCCGTCCCCCAGGGCTATACCAAGTGCAATATCGCGGTCGTAGACGAAGATCACGTCATCACCTCCGACCGGGGGATCGCGAAGGCTCTGGCGGAAAAGACCGGGATCGACTGCCTGCTCATCCCGCCCGGCGGCATAAGCCTTCCTCCTTACGGGACGGGCTTCATCGGCGGCTGCTGCGGCAGGGCAGGCGATGTGATGATCTTCAGCGGCGATCTGTCCGCCTTCCGTTCGGGATCCCTGATCCGTTCATTCATATCGGGCTGCGGGCTCGAGATCAAAGAATTTCCGGGCCTGCCCCTCGCCGACATCGGCAGCATCATAAGCGCCGAAGACATCCTGTCCGGCGCCTGACATAATGAAGATGAAGGAGGGAATATGAGACCTCTCATACTTATCTCGCCCGACGAGAGGCCGTCTTCCGACGGCAGACCTTACTATTATCTCAGAAGGAGCTACGGCCTGGCTGTCGCCGCGGCGGGAGGCGCGCCCCTGATGGCGGCGGATCCGGCCTGCTTCAGCGAATACGCTGAGATCTGCTCCGGCCTGATACTGAGCGACGGGATCAAGCTTCTGAGCCCCGGCAGATACGGCAGGACCTCAGAGGACATCCCCGGCCTTTCGCCCTTTGAGCTTCCCGTCTCCGTCGCCAGAGACTCAAGAGAGCTCTGCCTCTGCGAGGCTTTCTTAAGAGCGAAAAAGCCTGTGCTCGGCATAGGGCGGGGCATGCACGTCATAAACGTCCTGCTGGGAGGGACCCTGAAGACCGCGAAGAGCGACGGCCATCCGGACGCCATGACCCATATGACGGCCGTCCCCGGGAGCGTCCTGCGCCGCCTCATGGGAGAGAGCTTTGAAGCCTTATGCTGCGCGAGGCAGCAGACAGACCGGCCCGGAAGGGGCCTCGTGCCCTCCGTGTTCGGCGAAAAGGGCGCGGTCATGGGTTTTGAGCATGAAGAGCTCCCCGTATTCGGCGTCCAGTGGCATCCCGAGCCTCTTGCGGGAGACCTTGAGCTCTACAGGCTGAACAGGGACAAGGACGAGGCCCGCCCGATACCGGAGGAGGAGATGAAGGCTTCCAGGGCCAGAGCGGTGACGAAAAAGCCCGATCCGGCCTTCCCCGGCGACCTCGAAGCGGCCTTCTCCGATCCCGGCCCGCTGTTCACATATTTCGTCAGCTTATGCGAAGGAGGCCTCCATGGATAGAAGACCGGTGATACTCATAGCCTGGGGACCCTGTCTCGACGACCAGTTCTACTCCCACGGCATGATGCTCTTAAGATCGTACGAGCTCGCTGTCGCCGCGAACGGCGGCGTGCCCCTGATCCCTCTCGACGCCTCCTCGATCGAAGAATATGTTTCTCTCGCCGACGGGCTGATACTCCCCGGCGCCCAGAGGGAGATGGTCAAGCCCGGCGTCCCCCGCGAGGTGAGGGGCGAGGCTTCGAACAGGAGGGAGATCTTCCACGAGGCGCTCTTCAAAGCCTTTTACGAGGCGGGCAAGCCCGTGATGGGCATCTGCGAGGGCTGCCAGAAGATCAACTGCTGTCTGGGCGGCACTCTCGACGTCGAGCTCCAGAAGAGCCGCGGGGTGCTGCACTGGGACAGCGCCCATACCGTAAGCTGCGCCGAAGGCTCTGTCATACGCGCTCTCTGGGGCGAAGAGCCCGTGGTCAACAGCTTCCACAATTTCGCCATCGAGAAGGCCGGGGAGGGCATAGTCATCACCGCCGTCTCGCCTCAGGGCAACGCCGAGGCCTTCGAGCACGAGAGCAGGCCCATATTCGGTTACCAGTTCCACCCTGAGCGCATGAGGGGAGACGAGAAGCTGCCCTGCGACGGCGCGGACGGAGATATCATATTCAGGCATTTCATAAGCATCTGTTCGGAAAGGAAAAATTGAGCAATGGAAAAAGCGGGTTTCATCGGCCTGGGCATCATGGGAAAGCCCATGGCGAAGCATCTTGTGAAGGCAGGCTTCGATCTTTTGGTGAACGACCTCAATGAAGAGGCGGTAAAAGAGCTGGCCGCCTGCGGGGCGAAGGCCGCCGGTCTTAAGGAGATAGGGGAGAGCTGCGATATCATCTTCCTCTGCCTTCCCAGCGGGGCGGTATCGAAGGCGGTGCTTTTCGGGCAGGACGGCGTCGCTTCGGGCCTTTCCGCCGGCAAGCTGGTCTGCGACCACAGCTCGGTGACTCCGGACGAGAGCGTATACTGCCATGACGAGCTCGCGAAGCTCGGCGCCGGCTTCGTCGACGCGCCGATCTCCGGGGGCGAGCCCGGGGCGATCGCGGCGAGCCTGGCCATAATGTGCGGCGGCAGCGAAGAGGACTTCAGGAGACTGCTCCCGTATTTCGGCGCCATAGGCAGGAGCGCCGTGCTCATCGGCGGTCCCGGCTCCGGTTCCGTCACCAAGCTCGCCAACCAGATCATCGTCAACATGAACATCGCCGCGGTCTCCGAGGCCCTGGTGCTGGCCGAAAAGTGCGGGGCCGATCCCGAAAAGGTATACAAGGCCATAAAGGGAGGGCTCGCGGGCTCCGCCGTGCTCGACGCCAAGGCGCCGATGATGTACGAGAGGAACTTCAAGGCGGGCGGCAAGATCAGCATCAATCACAAAGACCTTAAGAACGTGATGAACACCGCCATCGCCAATTCCGTCCCCCTGCCGATGACGGCGGAGCTCTACCAGGTCTACCAGACCATGATGGTGAACGGCCATCAGGACGAGGACCACAGCGCCATCGTCAAGTATTTCGAAAAGCTGGCCGGGGTCGAGGTGAAGAGAGCCAAAGAGGAGTAGAAAGTGCTGTATTCAGAGATCATCAGAAAATACGAAAAGCCCGACGAGGCTCTGATCGACAGGCTGCTCAGAGAGGAGCTGGCGAAAAGCGATATCAAGATCGTGGTGCTGGACGACGATCCCACCGGGGTCCAGTCCGTGCACGGCGTCTCGGTCTACACCCGCTGGGACTATGAGAGCATGCTCGAGGGCTTTGAGGAGGAGGGCAGGCTCTTCTACGTCCTGACCAATTCCCGCGGCATGACCCCCGCCGTCACCGAAAAGGTCCACGAGGACGCCGCCAGGGCCATCGCGAGGGCTTCAAAGGCGGCAGGGAAGCCCTATATAATCATGAGCCGCTCCGATTCCACCCTCAGAGGCCACTATCCTCTCGAGACCCAAGTGCTCTACCGCTGCATGAAGGAGGACGGCATCAGGGTCGACGGCGAGATACTCTGTCCCTTCTTCAAGAACGGCGGGCGCTTCACCGCAGGCGGCGTCCATTACGTGAAGCAGGGGGACGAGCTGGTGCCGGCCGCCGAGACCGAGTTCGCCAAAGATCCCAGCTTCGGCTACACCCGTTCCGACATACCGGGCTACATCGAAGAAAAGACCAAAGGCGAGTTCAGGGCGGACAGCGTGCGCCGCGTGAGCCTTGAGATGCTCAGGAGCCTCGATATCGACAGCGTGAAGGCCATGCTCGACGAAGCCTCGGGCTTTCGCAAATACTGCGTCGACGCCCTGGATCTGTGCGATATAAAGGTCTTCGTCATCGCTCTCATGCGGTCGATGGCGGGCGGAAAGCGCTTCATGTTCAGGACGGCCGCGGATCTCGTCAAGGTCATGGGCGGCATCGGGGACCGGCCTCTGCTCTCAAGGAGCGAGATGATAAAGAAGGAGAGCTCCGCCGGAGGCCTTGTCATCGTGGGCTCCCACATGGCCAAGACCACCAGGCAGCTGGAGCTCCTTCTTGAGCTCGATGACGTCGTTCCCATCGCCTTCGATTCCGACCTGGTGCTCGAAGGAGACGAGGCCCTGGCCCGCGAGGTCAGCCGCTGCAGGTCTCTTGAGGAAGAGGCCATAAGAGCGGGAAAGACCGCCGTGTGCTACACGAAGAGAAAGCTTTTGAGCCTGGCGGACGACACGCCCGAAAAGGCCCTGCTGCGCTCGGTCAAGATCTCAGGCAGCGTCCAGAAGCTCGCCGCCGTGGAGGCCGAGCCCTCCTTCATGATCGCCAAGGGCGGCATCACCTCGGCCGATATCGGCGTCAAGGCTCTCGGAGTGAGAAGGGCGCTGGTGCTGGGCCAGATACTGCCCGGCATACCGGTCTGGCAGACCGACGGGAGCAGCCGCTTCCCCGGCATGCCTTACGTAATCTTCCCCGGCAACGTGGGGGACGAGGACGGGCTGAGAAGGGCCGTGGAGATACTGCGCTGATACGGCCAGACAGACACAAACAAAAAGCGTTCCGCCCGCGGGCGGAACGCTCCTTTTATTGACTGTTATAGTTACATCTTCTCGAAATAGGTGACGTCGGTCACGAAGACGGTGGCGCCTCCGGTGGTCACGTGCACCAGCTCTCCTATCATGGGGCCGCTGCCTTCCATGAAGGTCCCCATGGGCTTGATCTCCGTCCTCTGGCTGCAGTGCTCTCTGATGCATTTGAGAGCCGGCTCGACCATATCGTCCTCGAGGCACATGAGGAAGGTGTAGTTCCTCTTATCAAGAAGGCCGCCTACAGTCGCGATCTTGGTGAAGTAGATGCCTTCATTGCGCAGAGCCTCTCCCATCATGAGGGAATCGCTCTTTCCGACTATTGCTATTATGAGTTTCATGGCAGTTCCTCCTTTCCGAACCTGCTTTATTTCATATTATTTTACTGTATCAGCGCCATTTTTTCAAGAAGTTCTTTGGAAAGCTCCATCCTGACGGTCTTCATGGGGTTCACGATCTGGCAGATGATGAGATCGCAGGCCATGTCCAGCAGCATGGAGGCGTCGTCGGGATCGAGGCCGCGGACCTTCACCAAAAACTCCATCATCTGCTTCACCGCCTTGCCGGCCGCTTCGTCCAGGTCCGCGCCGAAGGCGACGGTCATCCATTTATCGTCGTTTTCTATCATGGGGAAGCGCAGGTCCATGCTCTTGTCGAGGTCTACCTTCACGGTGACCTGTCCTTCGATCTCCACCCCGCAGTTGCCGACCTCGCCCTCGCCCATGACGGCGTGCAGGTCGCCCATGGAGAGCAGGGCGCCGGGGACGAAGACGGGAAGATAGAGCGCGGCGCCTTCCTCGACCTTCGTGCAGTCCATGTTGCCGCCGTGGTCCATGGGAGTCATGGTCGGCACCGGCTCCCCCGCGGGAGCGACGCCGATGACGCCTATCATCGGATCGATCGGCATGGAGAACTTATCTTTGTAAAAGAGCATGCCGTCCTTTACCTTTATGCGGTTGAGGACCCTGTGATCGAACATGCCCTTGAAGGCGCCGGGGCTGTTCCCCCTGTCCAGGATGCCCACCGGCCCCAGCTCGATCTTTTCGATATATATCCTCAGCATGTCGCCGGGCTGAGCTCCGTTGATGTAAAGAGGTCCCGTCGCGGGATTGCCCATGCCGGGCCAGAGGTCGTCAAAGCCCGAGCCCTCGGGCAGGAGCCTGTTGTTGTAGCAGTCGAGGGTATCGAAGACCGCTGTCCCGCCCGGATCCATATATGCCGCGGGCTCGTCGTCCCTGCTCAGGGCTCTGGTGAGGCGGTCGGTTTTTATGTGCACCATTCGTTTCCTCCTTGTTGTCAAAGGCAGGTCTGAGCGTTTTCTGTCAAATAATACTACCACAAATTGCTTTCGCGTACTATAATAAAACGTCTGAAAGGAGAGGGGGCCCGGCCGGGCCCCGCTGAAAATGAACGAAAAGATCGATTTCATGCCCATACTTCTCGCCAGCGATATCAACGTCTACAGCATGGCGAGGGCATTCCACGAAGAGTACGGTATCAAGTCTCTCATGGTCGCGAGAGAAAGAGGGGCGATGACCAAGGATACCAATATACTCGATTATAAAGAGGTCCCCGGCCTCGACCATACCGACGTCTTCCTCAGGACCATGGACGAGCTCTGCGACGAGTACGGCCCCGAAGGGAAGGGCAGGACCCTGATACTCATGGGCTGCGCCGACCACTATGTGCGCCTCATCGTCGAGAACAAGGAGCATCTGAAGGAGAAGGGCTTCATACTCCCGTACTCGGATAAGAAGGTCCTCGACGAGCTGACCCTGAAGGAGAGCTTCTACAGGCTCTGCGACCGCTACGGCCTCGACTACGCGAAGACCTTCATCTACAAGCCGGAGATGGACTTCGATTTCGAGATCGATTTCGGTTACCCCGTGGTCCTCAAGGCCTCCGACAGCGTCAAATACCACGCCCACAAGTTCGAGGGCTTCCACAAGGCCTACTTCATCAACTCCAAAAAGGAGCTGGTCGACACCCTGAAGCTCATATACGCCAACGGCTACGACGACCACATGATCATCCAGGACATGGTGCCCGGGGAAGACGACGCCATCTACGACCTGCAGATGTACATCGGCTCCGACCACAAGGTCAAGATGATGAACTTCGGCAACGTCCTGCTCGAGGAGCACACTCCCACCGCCATCGGCAACAACGCCGCGACCCTCACCACCTACAACGAGGAGCTCATGCTGAAGGTCGGCCACATGATGGAAGACATAGGCTACGAAGGCTTCGCCGACGGAGACATCAAGTGGGACTACCGCGACGGCAAATACAAGATGTTCGAGATCAACATCCGCCAGGGCAGGAGCCACTACCGCGTCACCGGCGGCGGCACCAATATGGCGAAACTCGTGGTAGACGACTACATCTACCATAAGGACATGCCCATGAAGCTGGTGAAGGAGCCTCATTTCTGGCACGCGGTGCCTCTGGGCGTCGTCTACAAGTACGTCAAGGACGAAAAGAAGCTCGCCCAGGTGAAGCAGCTCGTGAAAGAGGGCAAGGTCTGCGACTCGCAGTATTATCCCGCCGACATGCCTCTAAAGCGCTGGATCTATCTCAAGATCCGCGGCCTCAACATGTACAGGAAGTTCGCCAAGTATTATCCGTATAAGTAAAGCGTCGGGACGGCCCCCGGCCGGACCGCTCAGGGAAAGGGTCTTTTATGGACATCACAGTCATAATCAAGCTGGTCATAGTGATCGCGGTGCTGCTCATTCTGGTCTTTAAGAAGATCAAGCCCGAGATCGCGCTCACGGTCTGCTCGCTCCTGCTGCTGCTCATCTACGGCAAGGGACTTAAGGGCATCGCGGACGCCTTCCTCGGCTTCGTCAGGGACGGGAACACCTGGTCCCTTCCCGCCGCGGTCATACTCATAGGCATCCTTGGAGGCGTCATGGGCAAGACCGGCATGCTGCAGCGCATGGTCGACGACCTCAAGCCCATGGCCGGCAGCACCAAGTGGACCATACTTTTGACCCCGCTGATCATCGGCCTGCTCTCGGTCACCGGCGGCGCCTATATCTCCTGCCCGATGGTGGACGAGCTTGGCAACACCTTAAAGCTCGCCCCCGAGCGCAAGGCCGCCATTAACCTCGTGTACCGCCACGCGGTCTTCTTCTCTTATCCGCTCTCCGGGACCACCATCGTGATCGCCCAGCTCTCCGGAGTCGACGTGGGGAAGATCTGCCTCGTCGATCTTCCCATGGTCGTACTGGTCCTCGTCGCGGGCTATTTCATCTTCTTAAGAGACATAGAGGACGTCAAGCTCCAGAGGGCGAAGGGGAAGGAGTTCTTTCTTCATCTCAAGGGCTTTTTCATCAATTTCCTGCCCATACTCGTGCCCCTGATCCTGGCCGTGGCCTTCAAGCTCCCCATGGTGATCTCTGTCGCGGCCGGCATAATCATCGCCCTGGCTCTGATATATCTCGGCCCCGGCAAGAAGCCCGAGCAGGATATCTTCTCTCTGCTCTTCAAGAAGGTAAATTACAAGATGCTGCTGGTCGTCTTCGCGGCCCTCTTCTTCAAGGCCGCCGTATCCTCGGTGGGGGAGATAGCGGTCGCCATGAGAGAGCTCGCCGCCTCCGGTCTTCCGGTGGAGCTCATAATCGTGATCATAGGCTTCATCACCTCCTTCCCGACGGGGAGCATACAGGCTCCCGCGGCCATAATACTGCCCATCATCCTGACCTTCCCCCTGAGCGAGACGGAGCTCCTGCTCTGCGCCTGCCTGACTCTTTGCGTAGGCATGTTCGGCTACTTCTTCTCGCCCGTGCATATGTGCCAGATCCTCACCCTCGAATATTTCCACGCTACTCTTCCCAAGCTCATGAAGGAGTACAGGTATTTCATCCCCGTCTTCGCCGTCGGCATCGCTGTGTGGTACACCGCGGCGAAGCTCCTGCTGTTGTGACATCGCAGGGTTTTTGAGGCCGAATGCGCGATTTGTGATTTTTGTGCTTGCAAGCCGCGCTCCGATGCGCTATACTCTATCGGTGCGGGGGCTGTTAGCTCAGCTGGTTAGAGCGCCTGCGTCACATGCAGGAGGTCGTAGGTTCGAGTCCTGTACAGCCCACCAAAAAGCGGAACAGTTCCTTCGGGAACTGTTTTGTTTTGTGGAAATAGGCTCTCCGCTGTGATATAATATCTTTTCAGAAATTGACGGAAGGCCGCGCTCCCAGGACCTTAAGCGCGGCGGGAAGGAGATATGAATGGGTCCCGTATTGTTAAGCTGCGTCAAGATATTCCTCTGTCGCATCATGGATGTGAGCATGGGCACCTTCAGGACCATGCTGACCGTCAAGGGCAAGAACCTTCTTGCCGCCCTGACCGGTTTCTGCGAGGTCTTCCTCTGGTATGTCATCGTCAGAGACGCCCTGACCGGCGACGCCCCGGTGATCGCCACCGCCATCGCCTACGCCGGAGGCTACGCGACCGGCACCTTCGTGGGCGGACTGATATCCTCCAAGCTCATCAGAGGGCACGTCGCGGTGCACGTCATCACCTCCCGCCAGGATCCCGCCATGCTGAGCGCCATCAGGCAGGCCGGCTACGCCATCACCGTGCTCGACGCCAAGGGCTCCGAGTACGCTCCGGAGAAGTACATGATCATCGCCGACGTCGACAAGACTCTCAGAAAGGATTACGAGAATCTGGTCAAGAGCCTCGACAAGGACGCTTTCATACTCGACATAGAGACCAAGAACTACATGGGCGGTTATCTGGCCCGCAAGAAATAGATGGCATCGTCCGGAAAAACGAAAACCTACCGGCACAGGAGCCTTTTTTCCCGCGTCCTCTGCTGCCTGCTCGTGATCGCGCTGGCGGCGGGGATCTGCGCCTGGGGCTGCTGTCTCATCATACTCAAAGGGCCCTTTGAGAGCTACAGACTGCCCTTCGTCAGGCAGCTGAGCGAAAAGAGGCTCGGTTTCGTCGCGGAGCGCATACTGGGCGAAGAGGCCGTGGCGGAGATGCTGGGGACCGCCGTCCCCTCCGAAGAGGAGGCTCCCAAATGACCAGGAGCGAGCTGCGCAGGAAGCATTTCCACCGCTTTTTCATCATATGCCTCGTGCTCGCCGTGCTCTACGTCTGGGCCGACATCTGGACCGATCTTCGCGTTTACGAGAACGCCGACGATGACGACGTCATGGCGGCCTTCTGCTCCAGGCTCGCCGAGGAGGCCAGAAGAGGGAGCTGCGCGAGGCTCCTTTCGGACAGCGGCTTTGAGACCAATTACCTCACCCTCGATCACGAAGGCCAGACCCTGGCCTCGGTCGTGAGGGGAAAGGAGCTCAGCTACGAGAGGAACGCAGAGGACGATTCCCTGTACGATATATACGCGGACGGCGAGCTGCTGGCCGTCGTGTCTCTCGATATCTCTGATTATTACGGCCTGCTGCGCCTTCCCAGCTATTCGGTGGTCTCGATCAGGGGCACCAAGTCGGCCGATTACGTCGTGAAGTCGCCCCGCAACATCTACATCGGCGATACCGCCCTGGGGTCTCTCAAGCCGGTCCAGACCAGCCTCACGATGCCCGAGATGGAGATGCTCGCCGCCGGGACCCTGAACGTCGCGGTCCCCGAGTATCTGGTCTACCGCGCGGAGAAGCTCTTCTCCGTGCCCAGCCTCAGCTCCAGAGGCACGCCGCAGTTCTATTATCCCATGAAGGAGACAGGGGAGGGCGTCTACCTGGTCGGGGACTATCCCGAGTTCGAGCTCACTGATGAGCTCGGCGCCAGGATAACGGCGTTCGCCGAGGCTCTTTCAAGATACAAGTGCGGAGACAGCGACTGGGAGAGCGTGAAAGACTATGTCTGCGCCGAAGAGCCCGTGAGCACCGCCCTTGAGGCGCTGGGAGTCGGGCTTCCCGCTCCCCCCACGGAATTCGACATGGGCGAGGTGGAGATGAGCGAGGTATACGGCTGGACCCCGACTCTCGCAAGCGTCAGATGCTCCTACTGCTTTACCGTGAAGAACGGGGAAGAGGAGATACGCACCGACGAGGACCTGACCCTTTATATCACGCAGGATGAGGACGACCCTCTCTGGCATGTCTGCTTCATAGACGACCACCTGGCTCCCGAAGAGCCAGCTCCCGCGCCCGTAACGGAGGAAACGAAAGAAAATGAGAAGAACACTTTGTAGGACCGCCGCTCTGCTTGCCGCCGCGGTGATGATACTGTCGACGGGAGCGGTCTTCGCGGCCGGGACCGCTTCTCCTTCATACAGGGACGTATCCGCCGACGCTTGGTATTACGAAGAGGTGACGGCGGCGACCGAAGCCGGTATCTTCGAAGGTTCGGACGGCCTCTTCAGCCCCGACGAGCCCCTCACCAGGGCCATGGCGGCGATGATACTCTACCGCAGAGGCCACCAGGAGGACGATCCCGAGTTCGACAACGCCCCCTACAGCGACATGGATCCCCGCGCCTGGTATTTCAGGGCCGTGGGCTGGCTGACGGGTACGCGCATCGCCGAGGGCTTTGACGACGGGACCTTCAGACCCCACGATCCTGTGACCAGAGAGCAGCTGGCGGTGCTGCTGTACAAGTACAGCCTGCAGAGAGGGATAGAAGGGCAGAACGAGGGCGAGTCCCTGGGCTTTGAGGATTCCGACCGGATCAGGGAGTACGCCCGCGCGGCCATGGACTGGGCCGTCTCCGCCGGGGTCATCAGGGGGACCGGCAGCAGGCTCCATCCCTCAAGGGCGGTCACCAGAGCCGAGGCAGCGGTGATGTTCGTCCGCTGGATGAGGCTCTCCGACGACTGATCGTTCTTCGGGACTGAAAGCAAAGTTTTCCGCTTTTTCTTCTTGACAGGAGCGGGGGGCGGTGCTAATATATCACTTGCGTTGATTTTGACGCGTCTGTGTGGCGGCGTAGCTTAGTTGGCTAGAGCGTCCGGTTCATACCCGGAAGGTCAAGGGTTCGACTCCCCTCGCCGCTACCAATTAAAATGTGGCCCGGTAGTTCAGTTGGTTAGAATGCCAGCCTGTCACGCTGGAGGTCACGAGTTCGAGCCTCGTTCGGGTCGCCTAACCTTTTTGGTGGCTCAAAAGCCGGCCAGAAGGGACCGCGGGAAGCGGAATGCGGTGGGTATCGTCAAGCGGTTAAGACCCTGGGTTGTGGCTCCAGTAT
>JAEEIC010000092.1 GCA_016281165.1 Bacillota bacterium
AAGTTCAACAGAGCCCTCACCGGAGCGGCTCTTGCCATGGGAGCCGGAGTCGTGCTCTGCGACAGACCGGGCTACTCTCCCGAGACCCACGACCCCCAGTTCATGAAGCTGGTCGAGGAATGCTGCTGCGACCTGGTGGGCAAAGAGCACGTCGCCTTCGATTACGAGCGCTGGAGCACCGGCTCTTCCGACTTCGGCGACCTGACCTGCGTCATGCCCGGAGTCCAGTTCAACGCGGCGGGAGCCACCGGCACCGGCCACGGCATCGATTATCAGATCGCCGATCCCAACAAGGCCTGCGTCAACGCCGCCAAGGCCCAGCTCTTCGTAGCCGACGCCCTGCTCTGCAACGGAGCCGAAAAGGCTAAGAAGATAATCGCCGACTACAAGCCCCGCTTCGCCTCCATGAAGGAATACTTCGAGACCATCAACCAGCTGATCCTCGACAAGGACGCCGTGGTCTACGACGAAAAGGGCAACGCCGCCGTCGATTTCCAGAACTGCTGAACGATCAAACAAACACCGTAAATATATTTTTTAAGTAAGGAGAAGCAGAATGAACGCAAAACAGGAACTCATCATCAAGAACGTCGAAGCCCACAGGCAGGAGATACTGGACGCCGAGCGCTGGATCTGGCAGCATCCCCAGGTAGGCTACACCGAATGGCAGGCCAACGAGTATCTGATCGAGAGATTCGAGGCCATGGGGTATAAGCTCGTCAGAGCGGACCAGGATCCCAAATTCGGAAAGATCCCCGGCTTCTACACAGACGTCGTGACCGGAAAGCCCGGCCCCATGCTCTGCATCATGGGCGAGCTCGACGCCCTCGACATCGCCAACCATCCCGAGTCGGTCAACGGCATGACCCACTGCTGCGGCCACCACGCCCAGGCAGCCACCATGCTGGGCATCGCCGCCGCTCTCAAGGAGCCCGGCGCCCTTGACGGCCTCTGCGGAACCATCAGGCTCATGCTGGTGCCCGCCGAAGAGATGATCCAGCTGGCCTTCAGAGAAGAGCTGCGCAAGAAGGGGACCATCAGCTACATGGGCGGCAAGGTCGAATTCCTCCACAGAGGCTACTTCGACGGCGTAGACCTCTCCATCATGGTACACACCGCCAACAACGACGGCGACGTCGAATTCACCTGCGGCTACGGCAACAACGGCTGCATGTCCAAGGTCATCACCTTTAAGGGCAAGTCAAGCCACGCCGGCGGAGCTCCCCACCTGGGCATCAACGCCCAGTATGCCGCCATGCTCGGTCTTCAGGCCTGCAACGACCTGAGAGAGACCCTGCAGGAGAAGGATTACATCCGCTTCCACCCGATCATGAAGGGCGTCAACTGCGCCGTCAACATCATCCCCGACGAGATGGTCATCGAGTCCTACGTCAGAGGCAAGACCCTCGACGCCATGATGAAGGAGAACAAGAAGTTCAACAGAGCCCTCACCGGAGCGGCTCTTGCCATGGGAGCCGGGGTCGTGCTCTGCGACAGACCGGGCTACTCCCCCGAGACCCACGATCCCCAGTTCATGAAGGTCGTACAGGAGTGCTGCGAAGAGCTCTCCGGCAAGGACAAGGTCAAGTTCGACTATCAGGAGTGGGGCACCGGCTCCTCCGACTTCGGCGACATCACCTGCGTAATGCCCGGAGTCCAGTTCAACGCCACCGGCGTGGACGGCACCTTCCACGGCATCAACTTCCAGGTCACCGATCCCGCCAAGGCCACCGTCAACTCCGCCAAGGCCCAGCTCTTCGTCGCCGACAGGCTGCTCAGCAATGACGCCGCCTGCGCAAAGAAGATCATCGCCGACTACCAGCCCCCCTTCGCCTCCATCAAGGAGTACCTGGACTACATCCAGCAGCTGGTCCTCGACAAGGACGCCGTAGTCTACGACGAGAAGGGCAACGCCGCCGTCGATTTCCAGAATTAAGACGAAGCTGCAAAGCATAAAACAGTTACCCTACGCGAAGCCTTCGGCAGGCCCTTCCCCGCTGAAGGCTTCAGAGAATTTTACAAACCCTTGTAATTACAGAGAAAACAAAGGAGAACAAAATGGTCGTCAGAAAAGATTTTATCGTTAAGAACGTTGAAAAGCACAGGCAGGAAGTCTTTGACGCTGAGCGCTTCATCTGGACCCACCCCCAGGTAGGCTACACTGAGTGGCAGGCCAACGAGTACCTGATCGAAAGATTCGAAGCCCTGGGCTACAAGCTGGTCAGGGCCGATCAGGACGACAGATTCGGCAAGATCCCCGGCTTCTACACCGACCTTGACACCGGAAAGCCCGGCCCCATGCTCTGCATCATGGGAGAGCTCGACGCCCTTGACATAGCCAACCACCCCGAATCGGTCAACGGCATGACCCACTGCTGCGGCCACCACGCCCAGGCTGCCGCCATGCTCGGCATCGCCGCCGCCCTCAAGGAGCCCGGCGCTCTTGACGGCCTTTCCGGCAAGATCCGCCTCATGCTGGTACCCGCGGAAGAGATGATCCAGCTGGCCTACAGAGAAGAGCTGCGCAAGAAAGGCGTCATCAGCTTCATGGGCGGCAAGGTCGAGTTCATGCACAGAGGCTACTTCGACGGAGTCGACCTCTCATTCATGGTCCACGGAATGACCGAAAGAGACATCGATTTCAGATGCGGCAAGGGCAACAACGGCTGCCTGGCCAAGACCATCACCTACAAGGGCAAGTCCAGCCACGCCGGCGGAGCTCCCCACCTCGGCATCAACGCCCAGTACGCCGCCATGCTGGGTCTTCAGGCCTGCAACGACCTGAGAGAGACCTTCCAGGAGAAGGATACCATCCGCTTCCACCCGATCATGAAGGGCGTCAACTGCGCCGTCAACATCATCCCCGACGAGATGATCATCGAGTCCTACGTCAGAGGCAATAACCTTGAGGCCATGAAGAGGGAGAACGAGAAGATCAACAGGGCCCTCACCGGAGCCGCCCTCGCCATGGGAGCCGGAGTCGTGCTCTGCGACAGACAGGGCTACGCCCCCGAATACCACGATCCCCAGTTCATGAAGCTCACCGAGGAGCTGTGCAAGGACCTGGTCGGCGAAGACAGAGTCAAGTTCAACTACGAGACCATCAGCACCGGTTCCTCCGACTTCGGCGACCTGACCTGCGTCATGCCCGGAGTCCAGATCCACTGCGGCGGCGCCATAGGCACCGGACACGGCATCGATTACTTCGTGGAGTCCCCCGAGAGACTCTGCATCAACTCCGCCAAGATCCAGCTCATGGTAGCGGACGCCCTGCTTTCCGACGACGCGGCCTGCGCCAAAAAGATCGTAGCCGACTACAAGCCCCAGTACGCCTCCATCGCCGAGTACTTCGAGTACATGAAGGCTTTCAACCTGGATAAAGACGCCGTAGTCTACGACGAAAAAGGCAACGCCACCGTCGATTTCAAGAACTAAAGCATACGCCGGGACCGCCGGGTCCAAAGCCCGGCAGGTTCCTTTCGAAGTATCGTTAGGAGCGAATTGACAGTATGAAAAAAGTATTAGCAGAAGATCTTTATCAGTTCAGATTTGTCGCCAGGCCCCAGTGGTCCAAGGACGGAAGCAAGGCCGTCTTCACCCTCTTCTCCGCCGACGAGAAGACCAACGGATATAAGGCCGACGCCTGGCTGTACCAGTGCGGAAAGCTGCGCAGGCTCACCTCCGGCGGAGACGTGAGAGGAGCCCAGTGGCTCGATGACAGCACCCTGGTCTTCGCGGCCGTAAGAGATCCCGAAGACAAGGAAGCTGCAAAAAAAGGCGGTCTCACCGTGTTCTACACCCTGAGCCTCAGGGGCGGCGAGCCCGAAGAATACCTGAGGGTCCCCGCCAAGGCCTTCGACATCAAGCCCCTGGGCAAGGACAAGTTCGCCTTCCTGGGAGCCTACGACAACTACAAGGAAAGAGACCCGGGCTGGGAAGTCTTCGATGAGCTGCCCTTCTGGAAGAACGGCGAAGGCTACACCTCCGGCACCAGAAGAAGGCTCTACGTCATGGATAAGGGCAAGGTCAGCCCCGTCACCGGCGAAAAAGAGCTGGTCGGAAGCTGGGCTGCCGACGAGGGCAAGCTCCTCTTCGCGTCCAAGGAATTCAAGAGCGTCCTGGGCATGACCTCCGGCGTCTACACCTATGCCAACGGAGTAAGGAAGACCCTACTCGCCGACGGATACTGGAACGTCCACGGCGTCTTCTTCATGGACGGCAAGGCCATGGCGGTCATGAGCGACATGAAGGATTACGGCGCCAGCCAGGTCCCCTATTTCTACTGCATCGAGGGCGGCAGGCCCGTCCGGCTCTCCACCATGGAGGAGACCCCGGTGACCACCGTAGGCGGCGACAGCTCCTACGGCGGAGGCGCCAAGATGGCGGTAGATCAGGGTTACATCTACTACACCGCCGTCGAGGACAGCTACTCTGTTCTCAGAAGACTTAAGGACGGAAAGCTTGAGACCCTGCTCAACGCCCCCGTCTCCATCGACGCCATCGCCGTAAAGGACGGCAAGGTCCTGGTCAGCGCGGTCACCCAGCAGAAGCTCTCCGAGCTCTACGCGGTCGAAGACGGCGAGCTTAAGCAGCTGAGCTTCTTCAACGAGGAGCTGGCCGAGAGAAGCATCCAGATCCCCCACCCCATCACCGCCATCAGCGACGGCTGGAAGATCAACGGCTACGTGATCTATCCCGCCGACTACGAGGAAGGCAAGACTTATCCTGCCATCCTTGACATCCACGGAGGCCCCCACGGAGCCTACGGCGCCCAGTACTTCCACGAGATGCAGGTCTGGTCCTCCGCCGGCTACTTCGTCTTCTTCTGCAACATCAGAGGAGGCGACGGCAGAGGCAACGAGTTCGCCGATCTCAGAGGCCAGTACGGCAAGATCGACTACGACGACATCATGGCCTTCACCGAAGAAGTCCTTAACCAGTTCCCCCAGATCGACAGGGAGAGGCTGGGAGTCACCGGCGGAAGCTACGGCGGCTTCATGACCAACTGGATAGTGGGCCACACCCACCTCTTCCACGCGGCGGCAGCCCAGAGATCCATCTCCAACTGGATCAGCAAATTCCTCTGCACCGACAACGGCTACCTCTACAATCAGGAGCTGCTGCAGGGCAATCCCTGGGACGACACGGAGAAGCTCTGGTGGGCGTCCCCCCTCAAGTATGCCGCCAACTGCACCACCCCGACCCTCTTTATCCAGTCCGATCAGGACTACCGCTGCTGGATGGCCGAGTGCATCCAGATGTTCTCCACTCTGAAGCTCCACGGCGTCGACGCCAGGATCTGCCTCTTCCACGGCGAGAACCACAATCTCTCCAGGGAAGGCAAGCCCAAGAACAGGGTCCGCAGGATCAACGAGATCACCGCCTGGATGGACAAGTATCTTAAGTAAGTAAGGAAGGAGATCACGATATATGAGAAAAGTTGAAGTAAAGGATCTTTACGAGTTCAAATTCGTCTCATCGCCCTGCTTCTCACCCGAAGGCGACAAGGCTGTCTTCGCGGTCCACAAGCCCTGCGAGAAGAACAACAACTACAGCAGCGACCTCTTCCTCCTCGAGGGAGGAGAGTGCCGCAGGCTGACCTCCAGCCACGACGTGAGAACAGCCCTCTGGCTCGACAACGACACCCTGCTCTTCCCCTCCATGAGAAAGGCCGAAGACAAGGAAGCGGTCAAGAAGGGCGAAGCCCTGACCGTCTTCTACAGCCTCGATCTCAAGGGCGGCGAAGCCCAGGAATACCTGAGGCTGCCCCTTAAGGAAGCCCAGCTGAAGAAGCTGGACAACGGCAGCTTCGCCTGCGTCGCCAAGTACGACTTCAGCGGCGAGGACAGCCCCCTCTGCGAGGTCTTTGAGGAGCTTCCCTTCTGGTTCAACGGAGAGGGCTACCGCTCCAAGATCAGAAGACGCCTCTACCTGGTGAAGGACGGCAAGCCCGAGCCCCTCACCGGCGAGCATGAGAGCGTTTCCTCCTGCAACGTTCACGGCAACGACATCATCATCGTCTCCCACGAGTTCGAGAACTACCAGGGCACCGACATCGGCATCAGCCTCTTCAAGGACGGCGAGAGAAAGGTACTCATTCCCGACGGACCCGCCTGGAACAGCCACTGGGCAGGCTTCTGGGGCGACATTCCCGTCGCCACCATGACCGACGGCAAGCTCCACGGCCGCAACCAGATCGCCGCCATGTACGCCCTCGACGGCGCCGAGCCCAGGCTCCTCTTCGACAACGAAGAAGTCATAGGCAGCGGCATCACCGGCGATTCCTCCTTCGGAGGCGGCAGCAAGATAGTCTGCGACGGCAAGGATCTCTACTACGTCACTGTCGAGGATACCTTCTGCCTGCTGAAGAAGTTCAACGGCGAGACCCTCGAGACCGTGGTCAATGCCAACGGCTCCATCGACCACATCGACGTGAAGAACGGCCGCATACTGGCCACCCGCGTTGCCGAAGACAGACTCCCCGAGCTCTACGCGGTCAAGAACGGCAGCCTCGTGCGCATCGCCGGGGCCAACGCGGAGCTCTACACCGGGAGGCTCATCTCAATGCCCGAAAGGCTCACCGCCGTCAGCGACGGCTGGGACATCAACGGCTACGTCTTAAAGCCCGTCGATTACGAGGAAGGCAAGACCTATCCCGCCATCATGGACATCCACGGAGGCCCCTTCGCGGCCTTCGGCACCCCCTACTTCCATGAGATGCAGGTATGGGCGGCCAAGGGCTACTTCGTGTTCTACTGCAATCCCAGAGGCGGACAGGGCCGCGGAGGCGAGTTCGGCGATCTGAGGGGCAAGTACGGCACCATCGATTACGACGACCTGATGGCCTTCTGCGACAAGGTCCTCGAGGCCTATCCCATGATAGACAAGAACAGGCTGGGCGTCACCGGCGGAAGCTACGGCGGCTTCATGACCAACTGGATCATAGGCCACACCGACAGGTTCCACGCTGCCGCTGCCCAGAGGTCCATCTCCAACTGGGTGAGCTTCTACCTGACCTGCGACATCGGCCCCTGGTTCGGCAACGACCAGTGCGCCGGAGACCCCTGGAACGACACCGAGAAGCTCTGGTGGCACTCCCCCCTCAAGTACGCAAAGAACGTCAAGACCCCGACCCTCTTCATCCACTCCGACCAGGACTACCGCTGCTGGATGGCCGAGGGCATACAGATGTTCAGCGCTCTTAAGCTCAACGGCGTAGACGCCCGCATGTGGCTGGCCCACGGCGAGAACCACGAGCTCTCCAGAGGCGGCAAGCCCAGGAACAGGGTGCGCCGCATCGAGGAGATCACCGCCTGGATGGACAAGTATCTCAAGTAAGACCGGGATAAAATAAAGACAAAGAACGCTGCCCGGACCCTTGACGATCCGGGCAGCATTTTAACAGGAGAACGACATGAGAAAAGTAGAAATAGAAGATCTTTATCTTTTCAATTTCCTCGCCGCGCCCCAGTGGGCTCCGGACGGTAAAAAGGCTGTCTTCACGGTCTCTAAGGCCGTTGAAGAGACCAACGGCTACGAAAGCGACCTCTGGCTCTGGGAGGACGGCAGCGTAAAGAAGCTGACCTCCAGTAAGGACGTGAGGAGCGCCATCTGGCTGGACGACGACCGCCTCATCTTCGCTTCGGCGAGAGATCCCAAGACCAAAGAAGCTCTGGCAAAGAAGGAAGCCCTGACCGTCTTCTACTGCCTCGACCTCAAGGGCGGCGAGGCTGAAGAATGCATGAGGCTCCCGCTCACTGTACTCGATATAAAGAAGATGGATAATGGCAGCTTCGCGGTCCTGGCAAAATACGACAGGCGCGAAAAGAGAGACCCCGGCTATGAGGTCTTCGAGGAGATACCCTTCTGGATGGACGGCAAGGGCTACACCGACAGCCTGCGCAGCAGACTCTACCTGGTGAAGGACGGAAAGCCCGAGCCGCTTACCGCGGAGAACGAGCAGGTCGGCGGCTTCGCCGTCTGCGGAAACAGCGTGCTCTACGCCTCCCACTGCTACGACAGGGTGTTCAGCCCCTACTCCGGCGTGACCCTCTTTGAGAACGGCGAAAAGAAGGTCCTGGCGCAGGATGGGACCTGGCAGGTCAGCTGGGTCAACTTCCTTGACGGAAAGCCCATAGCCGCCATGGCCGACGGAAAGCTCCACGGCGTAAATGAGATCCCAAGGGTCTACGGGCTTTGCGAAGACGGCCCCGTCAAGCTATATGAAAAGGACGAGGTCCCCGGCAGCGGTCCGGGCGGAGACTCCAACTACGGCGGAGGAGCCCACGTGGCAGTCGACGGCAAGGCTCTCTGGTACACCACCGCCTGCGGAATAAAGAACGGCCTCAGAAAGTTCGAGGACGGGAAGCTTACATCGGAATGCGAGCTCAAGGGCTCCATCGACGGGATCACCGTAAAGAACGGCAGGATCCTTGCCGTCTGCACCGCAGAAGACAGGCTCACCGAGCTCTACGAGATCAAAAACGGAGAGCAGATCAAGCTCACCGGCTTCAACGACAGCCTCCACGACGAGAGGATCATCCCCCTGCCCGAGCCCATCACCGCCGAGAGCGGCGGCTGGACCATCGAAGGCTGCGTCATAAAGCCCACAGACTTTGAAGAAGGCAAGACCTATCCCGCGATACTCGAGATCCACGGCGGGCCCTTCGGCGCCTACGGCACCCCCTATCACCACGAGATGCAGATGCTGGCCGCCAGAGGCTACTTCGTCTTCTACTGCAACCCCAGAGGGGGCGACGGCAGA
>JAEEIC010000093.1 GCA_016281165.1 Bacillota bacterium
CTATCTGGCGACCAAGTTCCCCGGCTACGACCTGGCCAACATGCCCAAGGTGGAGGAGATCTTCGAAGAGCAGCTCAAGAGGCTGCAGGTCGGCTATTTCGACTTTTATCTCTGCCACAACGTCACCGAATACAACATCGAGGCCTACCTCGATCCGCAGTACGGGATCGTAAAGTATCTCAAGGAGCAGAAGGCCGCGGGCCGCATCAGGCACCTGGGCTTCTCCTGCCACGGCCAGATAGACGTCTTGAAGCGCTTCGTCGAGGCCTACGGCGAGGACATGGAGTTCTGCCAGATCCAGCTCAACTACCTCGACTGGAAGCTGCAGAAGGCCGACGCCAAGGTCGCTTTCCTTAAGAGCGCCGGCATCCCCGTCTGGGTGATGGAGCCCGTGAGGGGCGGAAAGCTCGCGTCGCTCGAGGCTCAGTACGAAGAAAAGCTCAAGGCCCTGAGGCCCGAAGAGAGCCCCGCCGCCTGGGCCCTGCGCTTCGCCATGGAGACCGAGGGCGTTGGCATGGTGCTCTCGGGCATGAGCAGCTTGGAGCAGGTGGAGGAGAACGTGAAGACCGCGGCTGACGACGCGCCCCTTGGCGCGGACGAGCGCAGGGCGCTCCTCGATATCGCCGCCGACATGATGGGCAAGACCGCCTATCCCTGCACCGGCTGCGCCTACTGCACCGAATACTGCCCGATGCAGCTCAATATCCCCAAGATCATGCAGGCCTACAACGACATGGCCTACGCCAAGGGAGGCTTCCTCACCCCCATCGTCTATAACTCCCTGCCCGAAGGCCACCGCCCCGAGGACTGCCTCGCCTGCGGAGCCTGCGCCGCCGTCTGCCCGCAGAACCTCGACATCCCCGGCATGATGAGCGACTTCACCGCCAAGTACGCCGAGTACTACCCGCCGAAGAAGGCATAGCCGGGGCGTGCCGCGTCCCGAGACCGGGCGGCCTTCCTCTTAAGGGTACGTTCCGAAAGCATGAAAAAGCCTGAAGACCCAAGAGTCTTCGGGCTTTTGATCTGTGGTGCCGCTTCCGGGCAGCCGAACGCGTTCCCGCCCGTTTTGCCGCCTGCTCCGGTCTCAAAAGGATGATCTTCAGCGCCGCCTGCAATGGACACTGCTGCAGGACCGGCGGGCCCGGGCGGACGCAGGGGTGTGCTTCGAAGCTGCCGCGTGTGTGGGCGCGATCTCTTTCGGTCTGCGGGTCTCTTAGTCAAATCATCATGTCGTTCCGCGGGATCGTTCCGCGTATAGAGCTTCATGACGACGGGACAGCGATTTTGAAGCTTTTTGGCGTTGGATCGGACTTTTTGTTAGTAACATCTGCCTTTGAAAAGCCGATCGTCCGGTCTTAAGCGGGATGAACAGCTCCTTTAGCCCCAAAGAATATGATTTCGATATAGCGGCAGCTGCGATTTTCCGGAGCTTCGGGAGAAAATGCGCAAAACAAGATCCGGAGCGACAGGGCAGGGGGCTTCATGCATGAAAGTTTTGTAACTTTTTACGGTCAGGAGCATGAAAAAGTTACAAAATGACTGTCCGTACGTTCGGAAGAGCGCGCGGCCGCGGATCCGGGAGCTTACGCGACAGGTGCGCACTGCCGTGCTGCGCCGATCGGGCGACTATGACCGCGTACACGAGCGGTCGTTCAGACCAGTGCGTCTTCCGCAGGCGCCTCATCGCGCGCTCTTCAGCGCCGCATGAAAGCCGCGCATGGCCTCCTCCCTGCAACACAAAATTAACAGAAGTCAAGAGCTTTTGCGCTGGCTATCCGGCTCCGCGTTTGGTATACTGTAAGGTAAATTGGTAACTATGGAGTTTTTTAAGGAAAGGGACTGTGTCAGGAGGTGTGCGATGAAAAAAGGCTTTGATCCCGATCTCTATCTGGAGGAGCAATCCAAGTACATTCTGCAGCGTATCGATGATCTGAAGGCGGAGAGGCTCTATCTGGAGTTTGGCGGCAAGCTGGTCCAGGACAAGCACGCCATGAGGGTACTGCCCGGCTTCGACGAGAACGCCAAGATCAAGCTGCTCACCAGGCTCAGGGATCACGCCGAGATCATCATCTGCATCTACGCCGGCGCCATACTGACGAGCAAGACCCGCCAGGACTTCGGCATCACCTACGACCTGGAGTGCATGCGCCTGATCGATATGTTCAGGAGCTACGACCTTTCCATCAACAGCGTGGTCATCACCAGATATGAGGACCAGCCCGCGGTCAACACCTTCATAAACAAGCTCGAGCGCCGCGGCATAAAGACCTACAAGCATTATTTCACCAAGGGATATCCCACCGACGTCGACACCATCTGCAGCGAGGAGGGCTACGGAAAGAACCCCTACATCGAGGTCACCAAGCCCATAGTCGTCGTCAACGGCCCGGGGCCCGGCTCCGGCAAGCTCGCCACCTGCCTCTCCCAGCTCTACCACGAGAACCAGAGAGGGGTCACCGCCAGCTACGCCAAGTTCGAGACCTTCCCGATCTGGAACCTGAGCCTGAAGCACCCGGTCAACATCGCCTACGAGGCCGCCACCGTCGACCTCAGGGACGTCAACCAGATCGACAACTTCCATCTGGAGAAATACGGTTATCCCGCCGTCAACTACAACAGGGACCTGGAGATCTTCCCCGTGGTCAAGAGGATCATCGAGAAGATCACCGACAAGCCCTGTCCCTATAACTCGCCCACCGACATGGGCGTCAACCGGGCGGGATTCTGCATAACCGACGACGAGGTCTGCCGCGAGGCTTCGCGGCAGGAGATCATCAGGCGCTACCTGCTGGCCCGCGTCGACTACAAGAAGGGCGTGCTCGAGGAGGCGGCCCTGCAGAGGGCGAAGCTCTTGATGGACGAGGTCGAAGCGACTCCCGCCGACAGGCCGGTGGTGCAGAAGGCCCTCGACTACGCCGAGTACAAGAGGAACCTCGACCCCAAGTACGAGAACGTCATCGCCATGGCCATGGAGCTCCCCGACGGGACCCTGGTCACCGGCCGCAGCTCCCGCCGCATGGTAGCCGGGGCGGCCCTCATAATCAACGCCATCAAGAAGCTCTCGGGCTATCCCGACGATATACTGCTCATATCGCCCGACGTGCTCAGGACCATGCAGCACCTGAAGACCCACATACTCCACAGGGACAAAGCGACCCTGAACCTCGAGGAGGTGCTCTCGGCCCTGACCATATCCGCGACCGTGAATCCCATGGCCTCAGCCGCCATGGACACGCTGCCGGCGCTGGAGGGCTGCAAGGCCCACTGCACGGCCATACTCAGCGATTCGGACGCTCAGGTCTTCCACGATCTGGGGATAGACGTGACCTGCGAGCCCGAATTCGCGTCCAACAGCTTATACGGGGTGTAAGCTGAAGCAACAGGGGGGATAAAGATGAAAAGATTTATATCACTGGCGCTCGCGGCGCTGCTGGTGCTGGGGAGCATCAGCTTCTGCTTCGGCGCGAACAACTCGATAAGGTACGGTTACAAGACCCGCACCCTGAACCAGTACGACAGCACGAACACCGTGAGCGGCATCAGGGTCAAGCTCAGCGTGCCCAACTATCTGGGGACCATAAACGTCAGGCTCGAGACTACCGAGGGGACGGGAAGCGCCGACGTTTTGGTCGTTTATCTTCCGGACAGCAAGTGGGACAGCGGCAGCTATTACAGCGCGGTCTCGGGCACGGTCAACAGCAGCGTGAAGATCTACGACAGCAGCGACGAGCTGGTGCTGTGGAACGACCTCTACAGCTACGGCTTCCTGCCCCTGTCGGGAGGCATATATACTTCTGATTACAACAGCCTGCAGATGCATTTTTTAAGCGGCCCGGGGCTCTACACCGGCCTCGCGACCCTCTATTACACTGCCTCCGACCTGGGCTGCAAGACCGCGGACGAGGTCAGGGCCAAGTCTCCCGCCTCTCTTAAGATGACGGCGGCGGGCTTCCCCTTCATACTCGCCCTCGACGACACCACCATCGAGTATTTCATGGAGCACGGGACCCTCAATTCCTACGCCAAGTTCGGCTGGCCGGGCCTGGCGGAGCTCATCGAGAGCGTGCGCTACGAGATGCCCTCGCTGGCCGCCGAGCAGGCTCTTAAGAACTTCACGAAGAAGAACAACTACTACAGCGGCATCTTCCTCGACGTGGGCATCAAGAACAGCGCCTGGTACGACGAGAACGTCAAGACCGTTTACCAGCTGGGCCTCATGCAGGGAGACGCGGGCTATTTCAGGCCCCAGGGCGAGCTCACCCTCGCGCAGGCCATCGC
>JAEEIC010000094.1 GCA_016281165.1 Bacillota bacterium
CGGTTGGTCTCATTGAAGACCCAGATCTTGCAGTCATCGCTGTATCCGGAAGGAAGCCTGAAAGCAGCGGTCCCATCGACATTGGTCTCGGCGATGCGTCCGTACCAGAGATCGCCATTTTTGTTCTCGATGATGACGGAGATATCCTCTTCATCGCCGGTCTGCTCCCTGAGCTTCGCTCCGGTGTATGTTAAACTGAACAGACCGTCTTTGGCCTCCACGTTCACGATCTGGAAATTCCTGTCATCCTCGATCACGGTCAGCTTCCACTCGTGGGCTTCGGTCTTTTCCACAGCCTGTATGGCGTCGGGGCCTATGGGCCCGGAGAATTCCCTGCCTGCTTCGCGGCGGATGACCACCTTCTGGTTCTCTATCCCTACGCAGGCCACCATCAGATCGAAGCTGACCGGGTAATACTCCATTTTTGCATTTACAGAGGACTTGCCGGCGATCTTTTTGCTCTGTTCTCCACGAATATAACTCGCCGTGCGAGGATTGCCTAATATATCTTTACGGTTTTCAGCGACAGCGCCGGTACGCACATCGAAAGGCGGGCAAACGATCTCATCGTTATAGAACCACATTCCCGAGTTGGATCTATAGTTTCTGAAAGACCTTACAGGGATATCATATATATATTTGCTGTATGCTCTGATAAGATTGTGTTCACCATCACTTTTATAAAGACTTTGCGGAGCAAACAGCTCGATCCAGCTGGGTGCCCAAAGCTTATAGCCCTTGTTGCCGCCGATGGTCTCAAATTCTCCTTCATCCGGAACAGAATACATCGCAACAAGTTCACCATCATCATTTATCCAGGAAAGAGCCGGAGTAGCGTCGGAACTAGGCGCATGAGAAGAAAGTGTCATCCTTTCCGTCATCAGGATGTCCTCTTCAAAGCCCTCGCTCAGCACCGCGTACTCACGCTCGGTGAAGAGATAGGGACCGTAGACCTCGTTGAGCGTCCTGTTGAGAAGGTCCGTATCCATGCCCTTATCGAAGGTATAGGTGGGAGTAGCCAGCAGATGCAGGGAGATCAGGGCGAAACCGGGATATGTATTGCCGTCGCTGACGTGATCATTCTCGCCGGTCACACATTCGCGATAGCTGTCCATTATCCAGCTGTTTTCACCTAAGTATCCGTCCAGCTGAGGGAAATTATCTCCCGCTAAGCTCTCATCGTACCTAACCTGCTTAAACTCGCCGGCGTGTACCATATCGTTGCGGCCGACCTCGTTGGACTGGAAGTTCCAGCGATTCTCCTTTACGACGGTCGCCGCGTGGACACTGCTCCCGCCAAGCGCCGGAGCCAGTCCGGTCACCATCGCGAGAGTGAGGGTCAGAGCCAAAAGAAGCGTCGGCAGCGATCTTGCGCGTTCTTTCATCTTATTTGACCTCCTTTGATAAAATATTATGAGTTGATTTGATCTTCACATCTACATGATACTAAAAAATGCCCGGAGAACAAAGCCGAATATACGGCAGCGCCTTCCGGGCCTGAACAATGATCAATATTTACCTACCGGCGGGAGCACGTCGTCGGGCAGCGGGCAGGTATAATGTCCGCCGTTTTTGGCGAGGAGCTCCTTTTTCGCTTTTTCGATCAGGGCGGGATCCTGAGCGGTCCTGACACAGGCCAGGGCCAGTATCTCGGCCGCCTTCAGCATGCCCTTCATGCCTATCTGCGAACCGCAAAAACTGGTGTTCTGCCAGCTGTGGCCCACGTTGCCCAGGCAGCTGGTGGCGATGTTGAGCGTGGTGGTCGGAGTCGCGTAGGCCACGTCGCCGACGTCGGTGGAGCCCGATCTGTAGACAGGGTTCTTCACCCTCTCATAGGTATTGAGCTCGCTGTGCAGGGGCTTTTTGAGCAGCTCCTCCACCCTTTCGGGACCGAATTCCTCGGCCAGGGACGCTCTTATGCTCGTGAGCGTCGCTTCGTTGTAGCTCTTGAGCATGTCGCGGGCCATCTGATAGTCGGCCTCCTCCCAGACCGGAGCTCCGCACTCGACCATGCAGTCGGAGAGCATCTCGGAGAGGGCGGGATTCCCGACATAGTCGGAGAAGGCCATGGTGATCTCGTAGTCCATCTTCGTCTCCGTCATCTCGGCGGCTCCGCGGGCGATGTGGACGACACGGTCAAAGAGCTCCTTCATCTGAGAGACGTGAGGGGCTCTGACCTCGTATTTCAGGGCCGCGTGGTCCTGGACCACATTGGGGGCGGTGCCTCCGGCGTTGGTGAAGGCGTAGTGGACCCTTGCCTGGTCTATCATGTGTTCTCTTAGGAACTGGACTCCAATGTTCATCAGCTCGGCGGCGTCGAGGGCCGAGCGTCCCAGATGGGGAGAGCCGCCGGCGTGGGAGGCGATTCCTTCGAAGCTGAAATTGGCGCCCATTATGGCGACGCTGCCGTTGTTGCCCACCTCGTTGTGAGTGGAAGGATGCCAGGTATAGCAGAAATCGACGTCGTCGAAGTACCCTGCCCTGGCGATGAACTGCTTGGAGCCGGCTCCTTCTTCCGCCGGGCAGCCGAAGAAGATGACCGTCCCGTCGAGGCCGTTGTCTCTCAGATAGTCTCTGGCGGCCAGAGCGGAAGCATAGCAGGCCGCGCCGAGCAGGTTATGGCCGCAGCCGTGGCCCGGGGCGCCCTCCTTCACCGGCTTTCTCACCGTGAGTCCCGCCTCCTGGCTGAGGGTATCGAGGGCGTCGTATTCGGCGAGAAGGCCGAAGACGGGCTTTCCGCTCCCCACTTTGCATCTGGCGAGGAAGGCGGTCGGGATGCCGGCGAGGCCGTCCTCGATCTCAAAGCCCTGCGCCGTGAGGGCTTCCTTGTAGAGAGCGGCCGACTTGTGCTCGTCGAAGGGCAGCTCGGCGTATTCCCAGACTTTGCGCGCGATGGCGAGGGTCTCCTCGCGGTACTTTTCCATGTACTTTCTGATCTCTTCAAGCTGTGTCATCTTTCATACCTCGTGCTTTCTTACGGCGGCGCCGCTCCAGACCAGGCCCTTGGCCAGTCTCTTGGCGGAGTCGGCGAAATGCCCGCCCTTGTTCATCTCCAGTTTGTTCGCGTAAACATTAGGATCGGCCGCGAGCAGGCGGTCCGCCGTCCTCGTGCAGTCACCTATAGTCTTAAGGAGCGGATGCGGGGTCTTCTCTTCCTTTCCGCCCAGAGAGAGATAGACGCAGCCTTCTCTTCGCGCTTTATGCGAGCTCATGAAATCGATCCAGCCGTCCATCCAGAGCGACCCGGAGCAGCAGACGGCGCCCGCGAATATGTCGGAGCTCAGGAACGCCCAAAGAGCGAAGAGGCCCGCGAGCGAATAACCGGCGGCGATCACGGGGGCTTCGGGGAAGGCCTCCTTTATGTACGCCATGGCGTGCTCTTCTATCCATGCGAGAGTGTTCCCCGCTCCGTCTCCCAGCGGATGCTCCTCGTCCATGCCCCTGGCGGGCCAGGGGGAGAAGTCCCTGTCCCAATCGTCGACCTCAAAGATCATGACCGTAGGAGCTTCAAGGCCCAGGGCCACGCATTCCGATACGATGGACTCGCAGTAGCCCGGCCTTTCGCGCGAATCTCCGATGAGGAATACCGGTCCCTGACCGCGGCAGAGGAAGCATTCCCTGCCGCCTATGATCATCCTTTCCGCCTCACTCATCTTCCGCCGCCCTCTTCACGTCGTATGAGAGCGCGATCTCGCGCCCCAGAGCCTCGTCCCTCATATAGCAGCGGAACTTCTCGCCGAAGCGGAAGCCGCCCAGCAGGGGCACGGTGCCTGAGAATATGACCGCGTGGGAGATATCGCCCGTCCTTTCCCTGAGCTCTTTTAAGAGGAACTCAGGCGGGAGTATGTCGGTGAGGCGCCCGTCCTGATACCTGACTTCTTCTCCGCCGTCGGTCTGGTATGAGCCTAAAGCGATGCGGTCCCAGTGATCCTTAAGCTCCCCGTAGTCCCAGAGAACCGGCGCGACCGGCTTGAGGCAGACCTGCTTGGACTTCAGCACCGAGACGCTCTCGAGCTTCCTGTCGGTGTGATCGCTGCCGAGACCGATGTAGAGCCTGTCATCCTGGACGGCCATCACATATTCGGCCTCTCCGCAGCTCATGTCTCCCGCGAAGAGCAGGTCCTCATCCCGGGTCAGGAGCTGGGGAGCAAGATTGAATATGGTCGGTATGCGGGCGGGAGCGGGGACGCCCAGCTCCCTCTCGAGCTCCTTTATATGCGCCATGGTCTTCTCCATGTCGCTGCCGGCGTAGCCGATGGCGATGAGCCTGTCGAACTTGATGTCGACCGGACTTCTGCCCTCTTTGGTCTCGAGATCGAAACGCATCGTGAACATAAAGGCCTCCTTTATCAAAGCATTGAATCGATGACGGCCCTGAGGCCGTAGTCTCTGTACATATCCTTGTAATAACTGATCTCGTCGGAGATCAGCTTGTCTATCATGGACATCCCCAGCACCTCGACGGGCGCCTTGTCGTCGGTGAGCACCAGGTTTTGCCCGCTGGGAAGGCAGGCGGAAAGGCCCTGCTCCACCGACTCGAGCTGGCTCCTGAGCTCTCCCCCTTCCGAAGAAGCGAGGTAGGCGCCAAGCAGGGCGGCCGGATCCCGCGAGACGCAGGCGAAGAG
>JAEEIC010000095.1 GCA_016281165.1 Bacillota bacterium
AAAAGCCCTTCGTCAGCATCAATTCCCTGGGCGAAGAGAAAAACAGAAAGACCCTGTCGGTCTACGGTTTTTCCAAGGCCTACGGCCTGGCAGGCCTTCGGGTCGGCTGCATCTACTGCAGGGACAGGGAGGTCTTTGACAGGCTGGTGGACGCCTCGGGGGTCATGACCACCGCCGGCGGAGTAAGTTCGCTTTCCCAGGTCGCGGCCCTCGCCGCCATCACCAAAGCCCGCTACTGGAGCGAGGCCTTCACCGACCACCTCAGAGGCAACGCCCGGTACGCGGTCGAAAGGCTGTCCGCCATGCCGGGAATAAAGGCCTACATGCCCGACGCCACCTACATCATGTGGCTGGACGTCAGGGGCACCGGCCTTTCCAGCCAGCAGTTCACCGACTTCATGCAGGAGAAAGTAAAGCTCGCCCTGGTGCCCGGCTCCGAGAAGATGTTCGGCCCGGGAGCCGAAGGCTATGTCAGGCTCTGCCTTGCCACAAGCAGGGGGATACTCGCGGAGGGCCTTGACCGCCTGGAAAAGGGTCTTGAGATGATCCTTTAAGCGCCCCTTTTGCGGCCTTTAATTGCACGAAAGCCCGATATGCCGCTTTTTCTTGCGCCCGGAGATAAAAGGTATTAGTATCTTTAATATATATTCTGTCAGGCAGGTATGAAAATGAGAACAGTCATTAAGATAGGGACCTCCACCCTGACCCACGCCACGGGGAGGCTCAACATACGCCGCGTCGAAGAGCTCTGCAAGGTATTGAGCGACGTTAAGAACGCGGGCCACGAGGTCATTCTGGTGTCCTCGGGCGCCATAGGCATGGGAGTGGGCAAGCTCAACCTTTCCAGCAGGCCCTCCGACATGCCCACCAAGCAGGCCGCGGCCGCCGTCGGCCAGTGCGAGCTCATGTACGTCTATGACAAGCTCTTCCAGGAGCACAACCACACGGTGGCCCAGATACTGCTGACCGGAGAGGATCTGAGGGACGAAGACCGCCACGCCAACTTCGCCAACACCCTCAACCGCCTGCTCCAGCTGGGCGCCCTTCCCGTCATCAACGAGAACGACACCGTCTCCACCGACGAGATCTCCGTGGGCGACAACGACACCCTCTCTGCCTTGGTCGCTGTCAGCGTCAAAGCCGATCTTCTCATCATACTGACCGACATAGACGGCCTCTACACCGCCGACCCCAGAAAGGACCCCTCAGCCAGCCTCATTTCGGTGGTTGAAGAGATCACTCCCGAGATGCTGGCGGGAGCGGGAGGAGGAGGCACCGCCCTTTCCACCGGAGGCATGGCGACCAAGCTCACAGCGGCGGGCTTATGCATGAAAGCCGGAACCGACATGATAATAGTGAACGGCGAAAAGCCGGGCCTGATATACGACGTCCTTGAGGGAAAGCCTGCCGGCACCAGATTCGTAGGGAGGAAGGACAGATGAGAGCGACCGAAGACATACTCAGAGAGACGAAAGAAGCCGGAAGACTCTTCACGGGCAGCCGGGAGCGGAAGAACGCCGCCCTTTACGCCATCGCAGGCAGGCTGATCTCGGAGACCGAAAGCATACTGGCGGCCAACAGGCTCGACGTGGAAGCCGCAAGGGAAAAGTACGGCCCGGTCATGATAGACCGGCTCACCCTGAACGAAAAGCGCATCGAAGGCATGGCTCAGGGCGTAAGAGATGTCGCCGTCCTCCCCGACCCCGAAGGAAGGGTCCTTTCGCGCATAGAAAGGCCCAACGGCCTGGTCATAGAAAAGATCTCCCAGCCCCTTGGAGTCGTCGCGATCATATATGAGAGCAGGCCCAACGTCACCTCCGACGCCGCCGTCCTGGCCTTAAAATCCGGCAACGCCGTCATCTTAAGAGGCGGCCGCGAGGCCTTCCGCTCCAATCAGGCCATCGTAAAGGCTATCCATCTGGGCCTTGAGGACGCGGGCCTTCCCGCGGGGCTCGTGGGATTCATCGAAGACACCGACCACGCCTCGGCCGACGCCCTCATGAGGGCCGTGGGGCTCATCGACCTTCTGATCCCCAGAGGAGGAGCCGGCCTCATCAGCCGCTGCGTGGAAAACGCCAAGGTGCCCTGCATAGAGACCGGCACCGGAATCTGCCACGTCTTCGTCGACGCCTCGGCAGATGTCGATATGGCCTTAAACATCGTCGAAAACGCCAAGACCTCAAGGCCTTCGGTCTGCAACGCTGAGGAAGTCCTGCTGGTCCATGAGGATATAGCGGAGGTATTCCTTCCGAAGCTCTGCAGGCGCCTTACAGAGGACAGGAAAGCCAAAGGCCTTATCCCCGTCGAGCTGCGCCTTGACGAAAGAGCGGCGAAGATAATTCCCGGAACCCCCGCCGGAACAAACGACTTCGATACCGAGTTCCTCGACTACATACTGGCCGTCGCCGTCGTAAAGGACGCCGACGCCGCCATCGCCCACATCTCGGCCCACTCCACCGGCCACAGCGAGGCCATCGTCACCCGCGACCCCGAAAGCGAGAGGAAGTTCACCGCCCTGGTGGATTCCGCGGCGGTCTACGTCAACGCCTCCACCCGCTTTACCGACGGAGGAGAGTTCGGTCTGGGCTGCGAGATGGGCATCTCCACCCAAAAACTCCACGCCAGAGGCCCCATGGGGCTTCAGGAGCTCAACACCTGCAAATACGTCATCCGCGGGAGCGGACAGATCCGCTGAAATGCCTTCGCGCCTTGAGATTCGGGCATTTGCAACCGCCGGTTGCGAAGCTTCAAGGCCCGCTTGATGGAACGCAAGCGCCGCGAGGCCTATGCTGAAAGCGTAAAAAACAGCAGGCCGGTACCCGAAGCGCCGGGCAAAAGGCCGGGCGCAGAAGCGAAACTGCGGAAAGGAAATACAAATGATACTCGCAGACAAGATCATAGAACTCAGAAAAAAGAACAACTGGTCTCAGGAAGACCTGGCCGAGATGCTGGACGTCTCACGCCAGTCCATCTCCAAGTGGGAAAGCGCCCAGTCCATACCCGACATGGCGAGGATAGTGAAGCTCTCCCAGATCTTCGGAGTCTCCACCGACTACCTTCTTAAGGACGAGCTGGACCTGCCCCAGACTCCGGCAGCGGCAGCTTCGGCCGATCCCGACGCTCCAAGCAGGACAGTCACCATGGAGGAGGCCAACGATTTCCTTTATATTAAATACCTCAACTCGGGCCGCGTCGCCCTGGGCGTCATGCTCTGCATACTCTCCCCCGTGCTGCTGATATTCCTCGGCGGAGCGCAGGATCTGGGAGCGATAAGCTTAAGCGAGGCCCGGGCTACCGGCATAGGCCTGGCCGTACTCATCGCCATGGTCGGCACCGCCGTGGCCCTTTTCATCACCTCGGGCCTGAGGTCCGGCCGCTTTGAGTACCTGGAAAAGGAGACCATCGAGACCCTCTACGGCGTCGACGGCATGGTAAAAGAGCGCCGCGAGGCCTTCCGCCCCGTCTACGCCAGGCAGCTGACCCTGGGCATAGTGCTCTGCGTGGTCGCCGTCCTGCCGGTGTTCCTGGCCATGATGCTGGGCGAAGAAGAGACCGTATACCACGTGCTTGCGGTCTGCGTCCTGCTGATGCTGGTCGCGGCCGGCGTGCTGCTCATCGTGCGCAGCTCCATCATATGGGACG
>JAEEIC010000096.1 GCA_016281165.1 Bacillota bacterium
GAGATGCCGTACTTGCCCATGAGGTCGAAGCCGGCGTTGCAGAAGGCCGATATCGAGTGGAAGACGCCGAAATAGACGGCGTCGGCAAGGCCCATCAGCGGATAGAAGCGTATCGCCAGGATCACGGCCCCCAGGCCTTCGAATATCAGGGTGCCCTTGAGCACCAGCTTGAGCAGGCTGATGAGCCCGCCGTAATCGGGCACATTGAGGCTCTCCTTCACCCAGTTCTTCTGGATGAGGCCCGGCCTGGAACCCATGAGCATGGTGATGGCGGTGCCTATGGTCACGAAGCCGAGGCCGCCCACCTGTATGAGCAGCAGCAGGACGAGCTGCCCGAAGAGCGACCAGTGATCGAAGGTATCGACCACGGTGAGGCCGGTGACGCAGGAGGCCGAGGTCGCGGTGAAAAGGGCCTCCACGAAAGGCGTCGCGGAGCGCCGCGCCGAAGATATGGGCAGCATGAGCAGCAAAGTGCCCAGCATTATCATTATGAGGAAGCCGCAGGCCAGAAGCTGCATGGCCGACAGTCTTTTAAGTCTCTTGCCCTTCATAGACCAAAGCCCGCCGTGTCCTTCAGTCCTTTACTGCCGCGATGACGGCGATCTCTATGCGGCATTCGCCCGACAGATCGACCCCGCCGTAGCAGAGCCTGGCGGGAAGACGCCCGGGGGCGAAGTGCTTCACGTATTCGCGGTTCATCTCTGCCCTGTCCGCGAAGTCTCTCAGCAGCACGTCCACGCGCACTACATGGTCCATGTCGGAACCGTAGCGCTCAAGGAGGGCCCTGAGATTGTCAAGAACGGTGCGGGTCTCGAACTCTATGCCGCCGTAGAGCTCCTCCCTGCTCGCGAGATCCTCCGATACGAGGCCGGAGAGGAAGAGCCACTTGCCGTCGACTCTCACCATATCGCTGTAGGGAGCGCTCTCATCGGGGGTGAAATACACATGTTCGCTTTTCATGACTGACGTCCCTTCCGGCGGGATCGCTGTCCCGCACCTTTTATTATACCATAAAAAGTCACGGCGGTCTTTCTTTTACATGTACAGCTCCATATTTTCATAGATGCTGTTCATGGCGCCCTTGAGCGAGCTCCTGAACTCCCTGACCTCGTTGACGAAGTCGAGCAGGTCGGCCGAGAGCCTGAAGATCTCGTCCGAGGGCTTGCGCACATGGCTGTACAGGCCTTTTTTATAGTTCTCTATCACGATGTCGTAGCGTCTCGAAGCCGCGGCGACCGAATCCTGCCAAGAAAGATAGAGCTCGTCCGAGGCGCAGCGCCCTATCCTTCTCAGGAAGTCCCTGTCTTCCATGACGCGGGCAAGCAGCACGGCCAGGCTCGCCGCGTTCTCGTCGATGAGAAGGCCGTTGCGTCGGCCGGTGACGCCCTCCGCGGCGCAGCTGCCCTTGATCAGGACCGAGGCCAGGCCGCAGGCGGCCGCCTCTCTTACGACCAGGCCGTTGGTGTCGAAGGTCGAGGGGAAGAGGAAGAGATCGGAGCGGCAGTACCAGGCGCAGAGGGCCTCTCTGTCATGTATGGGCCCGGTGAAGAATACCCTGCCTTCAAGGCCCTTGTCTTTTACGTACTGCTTGACCTCTTCGGCGTCGGTGCCCCCGCCCACGAAGACCATGCGGAAGTCGAGATCCTGCGATCTTAAAGCGTCGAGGGCGTCTATTATGATCTTTAGGCCCTTATACCACATGAGCCTGCCGACGAAGAGGAAGACGGGAAGGTCTTCGGGAAGGTCCCAGCCCGCCGTGAGCTCTCTGGCCCTTTCGTCGCTCAGCCTTCTTCTGGGCACGTCGACCCCGTTGGGCATGACTATGTAATCGCCCTTGTAGCCTATGGACTGCAGGTTCTTCCCCGCTCCGTCGCTCACGACCCAGATCTCGTCGCAGGCGCTGATATTGTCGACAAGGGCATTTAGGGCTCCCTCCTGCAGTATCTTCCACTTTATGGCCTTGCTGATGTCGACGTCGAACTTGGTGTGGTAGGTCATGACGAGGGGAGCGTCTATGACCTCGCGCAGGCTCCTGGCCAGCGTCGTGGATACTATGGGACAGTGCGAATGGAAGAGCTCCACGTTCCTGCGCTTGAGATCAGTCACGACCTCGGGGCTGAAGGGATTGCCGGCCACGTAGCCGACCTTCTTCCGCAGATCGACTCCCGGGTATCTCACCACCGGGAAGGAAAAGCCCGAGTCGTCGGCGTCGGGATTCTCCGGCGTCACCACGAAGGCGCTCCTGCCGGCGGCGTTGAGGTCCAGAGCGTAGTTGACGACCGCGTTGGACACACCGTCTATGAGAGGGGGAAAGGAGTCGTTGAGAAGGCAGATAGTGTTTTGTTCTTTATTCTGTTTCATTTCGTGTTCTTTGCCGCGGGCCTGCCGGCAGCCGCCGGTATCCCGCATCCGCAGCTGATATATCGTATTTTATCACGGGCGGAGCCTCAAGGCAACGCCGGCCCGCTCTCCTTCCTTCGCGCGGGCGTGAAAAGACCGGCCGCGTCCGGGAAAAGACGGGGCCGGTCATGTTCTCTGTTTTTAAAGACTGCTGTCTGCCCGCGCTAGTCGTCGGAATTGCCGAGGGTCATGGTGTTGCTGATGAGCACCTCCCAGGACATCCTCGCCTTGACGCTGCCGCGCAGGGCCTGCATGGCGTCGCCGACGCCGGCGTCCTCGAAGACGTCCTTTACGCTGTCATAGTTGTCGAAGACGGCGGGACCCATGGAGACGAGGCCCATTATGCTCTCGTCGAAGTAGCCCCTGTCCTCTTCGGAAAGGGATTCCCAGGCCTTGAGCATCTCTTCTCTGAAGACCGGCAGGTTGACGCACCAAAGATCGTTCTTATCGGCGAATCCCACGGTCTTCTCGAAGGCCTCGGCCTGCTTGAGGGAGGATCCGGCGGTACCGGGATGGCAGCCCGCGACGATCTCAAAATACTCGCTGACCAGCGATTCCGCCTCGGGGGCCCAGCCGGGAAGAGGCTCGAAGACCATCTCCGGGCTCCTCTCCTCCATATCGTCGTTCCAGTAGACGAGACCGTTCTCAAAGCTGAAGGAGCCGCTGCTGCCCTCGTAGACGACCTCGCTCTCGCTGACCTCGCCTTCCTCATCGTAGATCACGTCGAGGCATCTGCCGCCGGTGTAGACGAGCTTTCCGCTCTGAGCGTCGAACTGTCCCTCAATGTTCCATTCATAGCTCTCGCTGGCGCTGCCGCCCCAGTGGATACTGACATCCAGCTTATCATAATCGTCGAAGACGCGGGGGAGTATCTCCATGGAGGCTCTGCCGCTGGCGCGGTCCATCCACTGGCCGACGAACTGGTCGGGATAGACAGAAGGCTCTTCGGCGGCAGGGGGCTCGGGAAGTTCGATCCCGTTGGTCCCGCCTTCGGCCAGGTACATGAAGGTGACGATGTCGGCCCTTCTGCAGGGCTTGTCGGGCTCGAAGCGCGTTCCGTCCGAAGCGGCGAGGCCCGGAGTGTTGTGCTCGTCGAGCATTCCCATGTTGTACGCCCAGGCCACGGGCTGCTCGTACCAGCTGCCCTCGGCCACGTCGGTGAAGGGAGCGGCCACGCTCACCTCGGGCTCTCCCGCGACCCTGTAGAGGAAGGTGATCACCTGCGCTCTGGTCGTGGTGCTCTCCGGGCTGAAGAGAGCGGCGCTCACGCCGTCTGTGATCTTGTTGTTGAAGGCCCAGAAGACAGGCTGCTCGTACCAGCTGCCCTTCTCAAGGTCGGTGAAGGGACTGGCGCTGCCGTCCGCCTCGGGCTCGCCGGCGTAGCGCCAGAGGAAGGTCACGGTCTCGGACCTCTTGCAGCTCCCGTCGGGGGCGAAGACGTTATATGATCTGCCGTCGGTGATGCCCTTGTACAGAGCCCAGTCGACCGCCTCGTAGAAATAGTCGTCGAAGCTCACGTCGTCGAAGCGCTCCGCGCCGACGGCGGTCCCGGCTTCTATCATTTCGGGCCTTACGAATACCGAGGGCTCCCCGCCCGGAGAGCCGGCCTCGATCCAGTAGAGCCTGCCGTTCCTGAGGGCGATGACGCCCGCGATGCCTATGCGCTGGTCCTCTTCGGTGAAGCTGCCGTCCTCAGAGAAGACGTGGACGGAATAGGAGCCGGTCTTGTAGACGATGGCGTCCTGCTCCTCGTCGTAGGTCCCCGTCATGTGCCAGACGGAGCGCTCAAAGGCGCTCGAAGGCCAGGCGACCTCGATCTTGTAGACGCCGTCCTCAAGCTCGATATCCATGACGCCTCTTTGCGCCACGGGCTCGATCCACTGTCCCTCGAAGATGTCGCCCTCCTCAGCGAGGACGGTGAGTCCAGACGAAAGGATCAAGACCGCCGCCAGCAAAACTGCCAAAAGGCTTTTTTTCATATGTCGTTCCTCCTTTTTATATCTGCTCCGCGGGGCAGAAGGAAAAAATAAAAGTGATCGCTATCATTATATTCCCGGACGCGGGCCCGGGTCAAGGCAGAAGGACGGCGCGGGACTTACAATGAGCGGTAGAACGCCACCGCTCCTTCGACCTCTTCTTCGGTCGGATGGCCCTTGGCGATGCCGCCGACGAGCTTGAAGGGCCCGAAGGTATCGAAGCCCTGGCAGCGGTACTCGCCGAGCTCGGGGCAGTCCTTCGCCGCCGTCACCGCGCGTATGCCTTTAAGAAAATCGCCTTTGGACGCTCCGTGGGTGTAGATGAAGAAGACCGGCATGCCCTGGGGGAGCTTCGCCGCGGCGAAATCGATGAGCTGCTTCGCGAAGCCTCCGTAATAGATGCCGGAAGCGAGGCCGACGCGCTCATAGCCGGAAAGATCGCGGGCCTTATCCTCAGTGACGTCGATGAGGTCGACCTCAAAGGACCTCGCTATGGCGTCCAGAAGCAGTCTGGTGTTGCCGTGATGGGCCGAATAATAGACTATCGCTGTCTTCATATATTCCTCCTGTTTTTCCCTTTTTTTGACGATTATACAGGCGCGCCGGCCTCTTCGCAAGAGCGGGCGGCCATCCTTTCGCGCCGTTCTCCCTTCCCCGGCGGGACTTTGTCATACTTTGCCCGATTACGCCCGGCAGCGTTGCATCCGCAATGTACTTTCGCTCCTCCCGGGGATAGTATTAAGCACGGCCGGATAGGCGCTTCCGGACCCGAAAGAGCAGAGAAAAGGAAAGAAAATGATCAAGATCGCTATATACGGAAAAGGCGGCATCGGCAAATCCACCACCGCCTCCAACCTGAGCGCGGCGCTCAGCGACATGGGATACAAGGTGATGCAGGTGGGCTGCGACCCCAAGGCGGACTCCACCGGCGCCCTCTGCGGGGGAAAGAAGATCACCACCGTGCTCGACGCCATAAGAGAGAAAGGGAACGCCGTCACCCTCGAAGACATCGTGACCGAGGGCGACAAGGGCGTCATCTGCGTAGAGGCCGGAGGCCCCACCCCCGGCGTGGGCTGCGCGGGGCGCGGCATCATCACCGCCTTCGAGAAGCTGGAGCAGCTGGGGGCCTTCGGGCGCTACGATCCCGACGTCGTCATCTACGACGTGCTCGGCGACGTCGTCTGCGGGGGCTTCGCCATGCCCATCAGGGGAGGCTACGCCCGCAACGTCTTCGTGGTGACCTCGGGCGAGAAGATGGCCCTCTACGCCGCCGGCAACATCGCCATCGCGGTCGACAATTTCAAGGCCAGAGGCTACGCCCGCTTAAGAGGCGTGATACTCAACTGCCGCAACGTGGAGGACGAGCTGGCCAAGGTCACGAAGTTCGCGGACGATATCGACAGCAGGCTCATCTCGGTGATCCCCAGGGACGAGACCGTGCAGAAGGCGGAGGCCCTTGGCATGACCGTGGTCTCGGCATTCCCCGAGAGCCCCATGGCGGAAGACTACAGGAAGCTCGCCCGCGCGGTGCTCAAGGAGTGCGAAGATGATAAGTGACAACGCCGGCGGGCTCCCCCGCTACTGCCATCCCTACCACGGGGGCTGGGACGTCGCCCGCATCGCCCTCGACATACCGGAGAGCCGCATACTCTTCGTCTGCCCCGTCTCCTGCGCCCGCATAATCTGCCTCAACGCGGTCAAATACGATTACAAGGACAGGATAAACGTGCTCGCCCTCACCGAGGACGACATCGTCTCCGGCGCCTACGAACAGAAGACGGTCGAAGCGGCCTGCAGAGTGCTCGAGGACGCGTCTCCCAGACCCAGGGCCCTCATACTCTACGTCAGCTGCATCGACGCCATGCTGGGCAACGACCACAGCTTCCAGTGCGAAGAGATCATGGAGCGCTTCCCGGGCGTCAACTGCTTCGTCCTCAGGATGTGCCCCATCACCAGATACAGCGGGGATCTGCCCCTGGTCGCCCTGCAGCGCGACATGTACGCCGCCCTGCCCGATCTGCCTGAAGAAGAGGCCGGCGAAGTCCCCGGCGGGCCGCGGGAGCGCGAAAAGACCGTCGTCTTCATCGGCACCAACATCGCCCCCGCGGAGGAGAACGAGCTGGTGAGCGTCATAAAGAGCGCGGGCTTTAAAGCCCTGCACATCCAGGCGTCGGAGAGCTACGACGATTTCCTCGCCGTGAGGAAGGCCTCGCTCGTGATGAGCCTCATGCCCTTCGGCTCGTCCGCGGCGAAGCTTCTCAAGGAGCGCTTCGGCATCCCCTTCATACCCTATTTCGCAAAATACGATCCCGCCTCGATCAGAAAGACTGTCCAGGATCTCTGCACAGCCCTCGGCGCCCCGCTCCCGGACATGGACGCCATGGAAGCAGAGACGATAGACATCCTGAAAAAGACTGCCGAGGCAGTCGGAGACACCGAGCTCATCATCGATTCGACGGCGACCCTCTTCCCCGACGCCTTAAGAGAGACCCTTAAAGCCGCGGGCTTTAAGATCGCCTCCGTCCTCGCCGACGACGCTGCCAGGACCGCTCCCGACGTAGACAGCGGCAGCATAAACGTGCCGCGGGCGAGGAGCTACGCCCCCTCGCGGGACGCGATAGCGATAGGCATGGTCGCCTCTAGCTTCGAAGGGACGAGCAAAAGCGTCGACATCTTCTACGACAGCGGCGACTGGGGCCATCAGGGCCTGAGGAGCCTGGCCGGGCGCATACTTGAGGCCGCGAAAGCCCCCAAAACAGCGGAAGACATCAGAAAGGAGGCCCGCAGATGAAGGATCTTTACATCGATCTTCCTCCCTTCGCCCCCGATTACGGCGGGGCCTGCGAAGCCATGTACGAGCTGGGAGGGCTGGTCCTCATACACGACGCCTCCGGCTGCACCGTGAACTACGTCTCCTTCGACGAGCCCCGCTGGCACGACAGGCCCGGCTCGGTCTTCTGCAGCGGCCTCACCGAGATAGAGGCGGTGATGGGAGACGACGAGGCCCTGATAGGGAAGGCCTTAAGAGCCGCGGAGATACTTGAGCCCAGCTTCATCGCCTACGTCGGCAGCTCGGTGCCCATGGTCGTGGGAACAGACTTCGAAGGCATCGCCCGCGAGACCGAGGAGCGCTCCGGCATACCCTCCTTCGGCTTCGACTGCAACGGCATCAGGTCTTACGTGCACGGAGCGGGAAGGGTCCTTCTCGCCCTGACGAAGCGCTTCTGCGGCGAAAAGACCGATAGCCGCGGCACCCTGGTGCTGGGCCAGCTGCCGCTCGACGACAACGGGATAGAGGCTTCAGAGAGACTTAAGTCCCTTTTCCCGGATCTGAGAGCCTCCATCTCCTTCGGCTGCGGTATCGAGGATCTTAAGGAAGCCCAGAACGCGGAGAAGATCGCCGTCGTCTCGGCCTCGGGCCTGCCCGCGGCGGAATATCTGCGCGGCCGCTACGGCATCCCCTTTGAAGTCGGGCTGCCCTTAAAGCAGGCTGAAAAGGATCACAAAAAAACACTGGTCATCGGCGAGGACGTGCGGGCGGCCAGCCTCGCCAAAGCCCTGGGGAACGCCGACGGCCTCGACCTCTTCTCGCCTTCCGGCCTCTGCAGATATCACAGCGCCTCCGAGGACGAGATCCGCCGCATCGCCGCGGATTATGACAACGTCGTCGCCGATCCCTGCTTCAGGCCCCTCGTAAAGGGCAATCTCGTTCCCCTGCCGACGATCTCGGTATCGGGAGGGATATTCAAAGACACAGTATCAGCCTTCGATACCGACGCCATCGCGGCCCTGCTGCTCTGACCCCTTACTTCGGATCGGCGGGCCCGCCTTTGCCCATCCTGCCGTAGAGCAGGTATCCCGCCGCGCTCAGTATGAGGGCGGCGCTGAGGACAGCCGCGGCGAGACCGTATCTGCTGTCTCCCAGGGCGTCTCCCCCTATGGTCGAGGTGAGGATGGACGGGATCCTGCCCAGAGAGCTTATCACTATCCAGGTCCTCAGCCTCATATCGGTGAGCCCCGCGAAATATGACAAAAGATCTTTGGGGGTGCCCGGTATCATAAAGACCAGCAGGAAAAGCATGTCTCTCTTCCTGCTGTTTTTGATGAACTTAAGCGAATCTATCTTCTCTTTGCTGAAAAAGAGGCGGACCAGCCGCATCCCGTACCTTCTCACGAGGAGGAATACCGCCAGACTGCCGGCGAAGGCCGCGGTCAGGCACAGAGCCGTGCCCTCGAGCGCGCCGAAGGCGTAGCCCGCGGCCAGTTCGAAGGGCTCGCCCGGGATCACGGCGATCATCACCTGAAAGACGACCATCAAAACGAAGCCCAGCCGCCCGAAGGCGCCGTGGCTGTCGACCCAGTCCCTGAAGACCTCCGGATCGCCGATGAAGCGTATCAGCGGCCTGCCGAC
>JAEEIC010000097.1 GCA_016281165.1 Bacillota bacterium
CGTCGGCCCTGAGTCTCGCGGTCCCGTTCCATTCGTGTCTCAGCTGATATGCCATGAGTTCGGGGAACCTTCTGAGCCAGGAATACACGAAGGCGATGACGGTGTCCCCCATGGGATAATGCTGGATGCCCTTAGTGCTGGTGATGACCACCGGCAGGTCGCCGATCTCGGTGTTGACGAAGGAATCCACGCCCGCGATGAGGCAGTGGACCCACTTGAGGCTCTTGGCGCCGAGGCAGAACTTTACCAGTTTTGCCTTGTTCTCCTCGTCCAGTATGGGCATCAGGAAGAGCGCGTCAACGTCGTCGGTCTGAGCGATGAGATCGTCGATGCTGTAGGCAAAGATCAGTTTTGTGTCGGGAGAAGCTTCAGCGACGACCTTTGCCCAGTCTTCCTTCTGATCGATATTGCTGGGGTGCATGGGGCAGATTATGCCAAGTTTATCTAAACGCATCTTGACCTCCTTTTTATACCAGTACGACCATATCCATCGGGAGCCAGGTCATCAGCTCGGACCCGTCTTCCTTTACGATGTAGTTGTTGCACATGCCCAGATGGGGCCTGGTGGCTCCGCCCCCGCCCGGATGCATGCAGTAGAACATGTTCTTCTCGATGATCATGTCGTCTTCCATCCTGAAGGCGGGCCTCTCCATCAGACCGTAGCCCTGGCCGTGTCCGGCCATGCGGGTCACCCTGCCGAAGCCTCTGGAGCCCATGTATTCGTCGTTGAGGCGGACTATATCCTGGCAGCTCATGCCGGGCTTGATATGCTTAGCCATCCAGGCCTCGGCGGCGCAGTAATCGTTGTAGGCGTCCACTTCCTCCCTGGTGGGCTCGTAAAGCAGTATGGGTCTGCCGACCTCGGCGTACATACCGCCTTCAGCGGCGAGCTCGAGCAGATAGTAGACTCCGTCGCCCTTCTGGATGACGTGATCCTCGTCTCCGATGGGACCGGGAACGGCGAACTTTGAATGGGGACCGGCGTTGAGGAAGATGTTGTGCTGCAGCTCGCAGCCCAGGCCCTGGCCCATCATCAGGATGTCGGTCTTCACGTCGCGCAGCGTTCTGCCCGGCTTGATCATATCGGGTATTGCCCTGCCCATCTCGCAGTGGGTATCGACGGTCTTCTTGAGCAGGACGATCTCCTCCTCGCTCTTGACGGCGATGATCCTGTCGAAGTCGCCGGTGAAATCGATCCACTCGGCTTCGGGCAGGTTGGCCTCAAAATACATACGGCTGGTCCAGCTCATCAGACCTCCGCCCACATATCCCAGCCTCTTGTAACCGTGCTTTTTGATCTCGGCGGTGACGTATTCGGCCGGGATGCTGTCAGTGTAGCTGAAGCACATGCAGGTGGTGGTGTGGCCGAACTTGCCTACGTGATGCTTTCTGAGCTTTTCGGGCACGGGCAGATCGGGGCTCTTGCTCTGGCCCTGCATCAGCAGGTACATCTCGCCCTCGGCGGGGATCAGCACCATCACCGAATAGGGATCGGGTATCGCCTTCATATCGGTGAGATAGCGCAGATACATGTCGAAGATCTCGGAATGAGTCTGCATCACGACAGCTTCTATACCTTTTGCCTTCATGGCGTTCTGGACCGCTTCGTAGCGTCTGTCCCATTCCTTCTGGGAAACTGTTAAAGCCATAATTACCTCCTTTTTTCAAAGAAGCCATGGGACCCTTGAGGTCCCATGGCACGGGCTGTTGATGATTTCTAGATGTAGAGAGGCACTCCCGCGATGGGCAGTACGAAGTAGCAGACGAGGGTGACGCCGACAGCCCAGAAGAGACCGATGATGGTCCCGGACTTGGCCATCTCCTTGTAGCTCCAGTAACCGTATCCGTAGGTGATCAGAGTGTCGGTGGCGAAGGGCATCATGACGGTGCAGGAACCGGCGAAGGCCATCGGGATGATGATGTACATCGGGTTGAAGCCTACTGCCAGAGCCAGAGTGACGCCTGCGGGCATGACGATGGTGCTGCTGTTGCCGACGTAGATGAAGTGCAGATAGGTGGTGATGAGGCTGGAGATCATGATGATCCAGAAGGGGCTGAAGCCCTTGGTCCATCCGAGCAGATTGTCGACCAGCCACTCGGAGAGCCCGGATTCGGTGATGCACAGGGCCATGAAGGTGCCGCTGATGGTCATCAGGACGATGTTCCAGGGCAGGTTCTTGAGAGCGTTCCTGAGGTCGACCGCGCCGAGGAACGGGCAGGTCACGATGAGAGCGCCGATGACTGCCACGATCGGGGGATTGAAGCCGGTATACTTGGTGGTGACGTAAAGAGCGGTGAGGACTACCAGATCGATGAGGAATCTCTTCTCAGGATTGGTCATGGGACCGAGAGCCTTGTTCTTCTCAACGATGGATTCCCTGGAGAGGGTGATCGGGCAATCCTTGGGGTTGAGCTTGAACATCACCTTGAGCACTATCAGGATGATCGGGGTCATGATGATGGCGAAGGGGATGCCGGCGGAAGCCCACTGGTTGAAGGTGATGGTGTACTTGCCTTCAGTGGTCGCTTCGAGGATGGAGATGACGGTGGGGTTCTGGCCCGAGGACGAGATCATGCACAGTCCTCCGACCAGCGACGCTGTCGTGATGGATATCATGACCGCGGCGCCGAATTTGCTCTTTCCGGGAACTTCGCCGAGCTCCTTGAGGATGCCGACCGCGATCGCGGCGACTACCAGCAGAGCGGGCATGTTGGCGATGAAGGCGGAAAGGATGACCTCGGTGATGAACAGCGCGGCGACGAGAGCGAAGGGAGAGGTGCCCAGCTTGAGCATCAGACCGTAGCTGAGACGCTCCGCCATCTTGGTGTTCTGCATGCCGGTGGAGAATATCATCAGGCAGGTGAGCATGAGCAGCGGGGTGGTACCGAGCTTGCCGGCGACGGTGCCCCAGTTGAGCATGTGATGGAGTATCATCGAGATGAGGCAGACGAAGACGCCGAATGCCTGAGGAATCTTGTTGATAGACCAGATCAGCATGCATCCGAGCACGATGCCGAGCATCGTGGCGCCGGTAGCGGGGAGATTGGGGATGGGGATGTACTTCATAAAGAGAATTAGACAGGCGGCTAATCCGAGACGGATGAGCTCGCCCTTGTTCAGCTGATACCCGAATACTTCGGGCTCAAGCCTGAACGGACCGAAACCGATACTCTTTTGTTCCATGGTCTTCCTCCATTATTGAAAAATGAAACTTGGGATAAAAAATATGATCATGGCAAAAGCAGCGAATAAACATGGCCGGATGATAAAAGACCGCATCGCTCCCGTCTTTCAGATCCGGAAGCCGCGATCCCTCCTTTCATACCTTACATATCGTATCCTCTTCCGCATGGTCTTATAATACAGATGATGCATAAGTAAGTTCGTCGGAAGCGCCGCATTTGTTAATCCATTTCTATCAAAATCAGAAATAATAATCAATCGAACGGAGCGGTTTTGTATCATTTGTTCATCCTTATTAAAATAAAATGTATCATATGATACATTTTTCTAACGGTCGCTCACACACTTGACTGACCGCGGTCAAAGGCTCATAATCTATCAGTAAGGCATCGCGCCGCCCGCTGCGCGCGCATATCATTTTTTGAAGTCCTGCTGAGAGGTACGCGAGATGAGTCCAGATCTGGCTCTTTATTCAACTTCATATCTTTCCGACGAGACTCTCGCCCTGCTCTTCGACGGATGTCCGACGATGAGTTTTTCCGCGGGAGATATCGTCTTTTCCGCCGGAGACCCCTGTACCGACATATTCCTCGTCAGATCGGGGAAGCTCATGACGTACAAGTTCTCGCACGACGGTAAACAGATATTCGACAGCATATACCGCAAGGGCAGCACGGTAGGCTTCAGAGACGCTTTCTCTTCTCCCATCCATCTGGCCTACTGCAAGGTCCAGGAGGATGCCGTCCTGTCCGCCTGCCCCATCTCCGAGTTCATACAGAGAGCTAACGACCACGATCTTTGGGTGGAGATAGTCCAGGGAGAGATGAAGAAGACGACCTTCGGCATCCGCTCATACAGGCCGGCCTCAAAGATAGAGATCTTCCGCAGGCTGCGCATCATGGAGAACGAAGGGATGACCCAGAACGAGATGGCGATGATACTGGGCTATTCAAGAGTGCAGATCAGCAGGCTCGTGAACGAGATGTACCGCAGCATGGATCCCGGCGACAAAAAATAAGACTGACCGGTCCCCCGCGTCAGCGAAGGATCGGCCGTGAGATTACGTTCGGTCTGCCTGCCCTTTCGGGGCAGGTCTTTTATTTATACCCGTCGGTCATGACGCGCATGACGACCCTGTAGCAGGCCGCCCACTCGTCGAGGTCGAGATACTCGTTCGTGGTGTGGCAATTGTACATGCCGGTGGAGATGCCCGTGCACTCGTAGCCCTTGCCGCAGAGTATATTGCAGTCCCCTCCTCCGCCGGCGGGGATGTATCTGGGCGTAATGCCCTCCTTCTCATAAGCGTCCATCAGGCAGCGGATGACGAACCAGTTATCGTCGGGCACATAAGGAGGATAGGTGGGCTCGACCTTGAAGTCCGCTTTGCCGCCGTATCTCGCCGCCGCTTCCTCGCAGGCCTTTCTCACGTCGTCGGACTGTTTTTGCAGCTTCGCGGCGTTCCTGGAGCGGGCTTCGGCCGTGAACCAGGCGTGCTCCGCGACGATGTTGGTCGCTTCGCCTCCGCCGATGACGCCGATGTTGGAGGTGGTCTCCTCGTCTATCCTGCCCATGGGCATGCGCGTAAAGGCTTCGCCCATCATCATGACGGCGGAGATGCCTTTTTCGGGCTCGATGCCGGCGTGGGCGGCTCTTCCGGTGAAATCGCAGCGCATCTTTACCGCGCCGGGCCCCATGGGCCTGACGATGCCGGGGCCTTCCGCGTCGTCGAGATGGAAGAAGCTTTTGCAGGGGAGCATGGCGGGATCGAGAGCCTTGGCCCCGTACATACCCACCTCTTCGCCGATGGTGAAGATATACCAGAGCTCCCTGTGGGGGATATCCTTCTCCTTCAGGTTCTCAAGGATCTCGAGCAGTATGGCGATGCCCGACTTGTCGTCCGCTCCGAGGATGGTGTTGCCCCCGGAATACATCCTTCTGCCTTCGATCACGGGGACGATGCCGACGCCGGGCTTCACCGTGTCCTGATGGGCGTTGAAGGCGATGGCCTCGCCCTCCATGGTGCCGGGGATGTGCACGATCACGTTGTCCCCGCTGCTGCCGCAGGTGGAGCCCGCCTTGTCGCGGACCGCGTCGAAGCCCCTGGAGCTGAACCAGTCCATGAGCCAGTCAGTCATGGGGCCTTCGCTGCCGCTCTCGCTGTCGATCTTTATCATCTCGATGAGGTTTGAGAGCATCCTTTTTTCATCGAACTCGAACCTATTTTCCATAAACATTTCCTTTCCGCCCGGGGGCTTTGAGCAAGCGATGATATGGGTCTTGGGGTCTTATTCGTATTTTATGGTCAGGGTCTCCTGGGAACCGTATTTGGTGAACATGGTCTTTCCGTCGAACTCGGTCACGGTCCAGCCGAAGTCCTTGGTCGAGGCCTTGCCGTTGACGACGGCCTGCATCATGCCGCCGCTTAAGAAACTGATCTTGACCGAGCCGCTGCCCTGGGCGATCCCGGCCGCCATGTTGACCTGGAAGAGCCGCGACTCGGAGCCGGCTTCCTTCTTCACCTTAGCAGCTTTGTCCAGGGACATCACCATGTCGTTGCCGTCCCGGTACCAGATGTTGGCGTCGCAGGAGAACTCGGAGGCGTCGAGATACTCGGCAAAGCACAGCCTCGCTCCCAGCGAGCCCGCGATGTCCTTGTCGTAGAGAGCGTAATCGGTATCAGTCATAAAGGAGCTGATCTTGAGGCCGCCCCCAAGAAGGGCGCCCTCCGCCCTCGCGCTCTGCTTGATGACAGCGGCGCTGGCTCCCGACATCTGGTCCTCGCGGCAGAAGACGTAAGCGTTCTCGCGCCTGAAGCTCTCCGCGTTCTGCAGCACCGATCTCGCCCCCTCCTGGCTCTGGTAGACGAAATCGCAGTGGTAGAAGAGGCTCATGGGCATGCGGTATTTGGCCGACATGTCGGACCTCTCGTAGGGAGTATAGAGCAGGACGGCGTTGTTCTGTATCAGCAGGGTCTCTTTGCCTTTGTCCACGAGGAAGAAGGGCAGATCGACCACGTTCTCCTCGGCGTACTGCGGCGGGGTCACGAAGCCGTCGGAGGAGGCGAAGCCGGACTGCCACAGAAGGCCCGCCTTCCAGATCGAGAGCTGGGTCTGGGTCTCGGAGAGCCCGCTGGTATACCAGGTGTGCTGATTGGCCCCGGTGCCCGTAAGGTCGGCGCCGTAGGTCTCCTCCAAAGCCTTCCTGTGGGCTTCGAGCTCCCAGGCCTCGCGCTCAGCGGAAGATCCGGCAGTAGTATAGAAATGCATGCCCAGGTAAAGGTCTTTTTGTTTGCAGTAATCGATCTGCTCCTGCAGCTGCTCCCTGGCGGGGAAGCAGGGATCGTCGATGGGATAGGCGAGACCGTATTCCATATTGCCGACCACGAGGTCCTTTTTGCCGTCGCCGTTGAGATCGGCCATGTACGGGCAGGCGTAATTGCCGAACTTGATATTGTTGCTGCCCTTGTAATTGAGCTCGCTGCCGGTCACGAAGCTGCCGAACTTGAAGTTGCTGCCGTTGTTCAGCAGGACTCCCACATAGCCCTGGTAGGTGCCGATGACTATGTCCTCCCTGCCGTCTCCGTTCCAGTCGCAGAGAGCGGGAGCCAGCCACTTTCCGAAGCCGGCGTTGGCGCAGACGTTGGATATGTCGAGGCTCTCGGCCTTGCCGTTCAGTATCCTTCTGCTGAAGGCGTAGAAATCGGGCTCGCTGCCGTCGGTGTAGTAGATGATCATGTTCCCGACGTCGGAACCGATGATGAGATCGGTGGTCCTGTCGCCGTTCATGTCGCCGAAGCGGGCCATGACCTGGCCCCTGATCCCGGTATCCATCCAGACCTCGAAGGGCGCGTACTTTCTGATGCTCAGGCACTTGGCCCAGTAGAGCTTCCCGTCCCCCGCCCCGCTGACGATATCGAGCATGCCGTCGCCGTTGACGTCGAAGAACACGGGGGAGGAATAACCGTAGGCGGTCCTGGCCGCGGTGGTGAGGGGATTGCCCTTGTTGTCATTGAAGATCTGCGCGGCTTCGGTCGCGAACCTGCCGTTCACCGTGCCGACGCCGTGGTAATAGTAGATCTGCCCGTCGCGGCTGCCGCAGAACATGTCGAGCTTTCCGTCGCCGTCGTAGTCGGAGACGGAGGGGAAGGCCATGCTCTTGTGGACCGTGTCGTCCACGAAATAGCTGGTCTCGTCGATGTCGTAGCTCTGTTTTATCCACCTGCCGCCGGCCGCCACGTGCTTTCCGGAGGAATAGGCGCTCTCGTTCAGGTCGAACTCGAAGCTGTAGCCCGCGCCCGGGTCCTCGTTGAGCAGGTAGCTCACGCTCTCGGCCTTGAGGAACCACTGGTAGCTGCTCCTGACCACGGTGAAGCTGGGCACCTGCTGGTACTCTTTGCAGAGCTCGCCGAAGGTGATGAGGGCCCCGTGCTCGATGCCGGTGATCTCCTCGATATGGTTCTCCCAGCTCATGGCGGGGGAACCGAAGTAACCGTAGGTCTTCTCCAGGGCGAAGCCGTACTTCTGCTTGGAGACGTACTTGGCGAAACCGTTGTATACGAGCATGTTGAAGCTGGCGGTGGAGCTGGCGAAGCCCCCGGCCGCCTCTTTTCCGCTCTTCATGGTGAAGCTGCCGCCCATGTAATAGTTGGGAAGCAGAGGATTGGTGAGGAACACGGTCCCCTTTTCGCAGCGGCACATGGCATAGGCGCTGACGCCGTTGAGGCTCAGCATGGGAACGATGTCTCCCCCTCTGACGCCCCAGCCGTAGTCCTTTTGGGCCAGCTTGTCGTACTCGTCGTAGCCCTTGTAGAGCTCGGCGTAGTCGGCGACGACGCCCGCGAGCTCGGCAAGATCGGCGCCCGTCTCTTCGGCGGTCAGGTCCGCGGTGGAGCCGGCGAACCTCACGAACTCGGCGCCGCCGAAGAACCCCGCCTCAAAGCAGTCGTAGAGGCCGTTGGGCACCATGACGTAGCCGCCCTCCTTCACGTAGGTCCTGACTCTTTCCAGGGCGGTGTCGGCCCCGGGAGCCGCCAGGGACTCGTCAAGGTAGAGGAGGTCGTATGCGTTCAGAAAGCCTTCTTTTGAATAGTCCGAAGACTTCGAGAAGTCCAAAAGCTCGGTGCTGAAGCCCAGAAGGGTCGGCTGCGTAAGATAAGTGTAGCTCTCCGGCTGCGCTTTGGGCTTGTAGCAGACCACCGC
>JAEEIC010000098.1 GCA_016281165.1 Bacillota bacterium
CTCAGGCCTTACACGGAGTTCAGCGACGATTTCGCCGTCACCGAAGAGGTGGAAAAATACGTCGCCGAACATCCGGAGCAGTTCCCCCTCGCTGAGGGCGAGACTGTGGACGAGCTGCAGCTGCAGCCCTTCGACCGCGACGCCTTCATCAGCGCGCCCGGCGCCATGAGCGACAGGCTGACGGGCTTTGACGCCTATATCCTGAGCGCCAGCACCGCGAACGCCTACGGGCACCGCCTGACCATGTTCGTCGTCGAGGAGATCAGCCTCGACTACGATCTGATCTATCTGGTCGACTGGGACGGAGAGCTCCGCAACAGCGGCTGGGCCAGATTCACGGGGCTTCCGGTCTCCCCGCTCACGCTGAAGTACAGCAACGGGAACAACATCGTGACCGCCGTCTTCTACGGCAGTGCGGTGGAATACCGAGATTAGCGCCCGGCGCGGTATGCAGCGCGCGAAATACATAAGAAGTCTTCAAACGGCGTCCGGATCTGATGATCCGGACGTTCTCTGTATCGGGCCCCTGCCTTCCTTGTATCGGCCCCTGCCTTCCTTAAGGCGGAGACCCGCCCTCCGCCCAGGTAAGCCGCCGCTTATTTTTTTATCCTTCCCCCTCTTGCATTTTGAAGGAAGCGGGGTATAATAGGCACTGTCTTCAGGGCAGGGTGAAAGTCCCTACCGGCAGTGATGCCCCTTCGGGGGACGAGCCTGCAAGCAGAAGCACGAAGCGGTGAGAACCCGCTGCCGACGGTCACAGTCCGGATGGGAGAAGATAAAGGACGCTCTGAGTTCACGTGCTCAGAGTTTATTTTTTGATCAAAGCTCCTTTATCTTTGCGCAAAAGAAAGGAGTTTTTATTATGAAACAAAACAAGATCACAGTCAGGACCATCGCCTTCGTGGGAGTTCTGGGCGCCCTTTCCGCGGTGCTCATGCTCGTCAGCTTTCCGCTTCCCTTCGCACCGAGCTTCCTCAAGTTCGACCTTTCGGACATCCCCGGGCTGTTCGCCGGCTTCTTCCTGGGACCGGCGGCAGGCTGCCTCGTCGCGCTGGTGAAGATACTGCTCAATTTCGTCCTCAACGGGACCACCACCGGAGGCGTGGGCGAGCTCTCCAACCTCTGCGGCAGCTGCGTCTTCATCCTCACCGCCGCCCTCATCTACAGGAGCGACCACACTAAGAAAGGCGCCATAAAGGGCCTTATCTGCGCGACCGCGATCACCAGCGTCCTCTACGTCTTCATGAACGCCTTCGTCATGTTCCCCCTCTACGGGAAGCTCTACGGCCTCTCGACCGAGACCATAGTCGCCATGGGATCGAAGGTGAACCCCCTGGTCAAGGACAACCTCACGATGATGCTCTTCGCGGTCCTGCCCTTCAACCTCGTCAAGTACTGCCTCGTCTCGCTCGTGACCGCCCTCGCCTACAAGAAGAGCTCCAACGCCTTAAGAAGCATCGTGAAGAAGTGATCCGGGCCGCGGACAAGCAAGATAAGAACAAAGAGGCCTGCCATCGCGGCGCGGGCCTCTTTCTTTGTGTTTTCAACGTTTTTAAGATCTATAACATATGTTCTGTAACGATTGTTCTGATGCGCTGGACGGCCGGATCCCCGGCAAAAGCGCCGGACGCCATACTGTAGCAGAGCGGCCCCGGGCGCTCTCCCCGGCAAAAGCGCCGGGCGCCATACTGTAGCAGAGCGGAAAACAAACACAGAAAAAGATCCCCGGCCTTTTCAGACCGGGGATCACTGTTTCAAGTTTCAGGGCTTACTTCGCTATCTCTTCGATGAATCTCTCGAAGATGGTCGCGGCTTCCGCCCTGGTGGCGTTGCCCTGAGGCACCAGCAGGCTGTAGCTGCGGCCCTCGATGAGCCCGCTGCCTACGCCCCACTGCATGGCGCTCACGGCCCAGTCGCTGATATCGAGAGCGTCGTCGTAGCTGAGGATATTAGTGTCCTCGCCGACCGAGACGTCTATGCCCTTGAACTGCGCGTAGCGGTGCATGATGGTCACGAACTGCTCGCGGGTGATCTGGTCGGTGGGTCCGAATCTGCCGTCTCCGTAGCCTTCGACGATGCCGTTCTCGGCGGCCCACTTGACAGCCTCGCTGTACCAGAGGCCCTCTTCCACGTCATCAAAGGGCATCTCGATCTCGCTCTCGGGGGTGCCCTCGAGCCTGTGCAGCATGGTCACTATCATGGCTCTGGTCGTCGCGGCCTGCGGGGCGAACCTGCCGCCTCCGACGCCCTCCATGATGCCCTTGCCCAGCACGTAATCGAGGTACTGGTGGTACCAGGCGTCGAGGTCGACGTCGCCGAACTTCGAGGCCGGGCACTCGTGCTGCTTCTCGGTGAAGCTGGCGGAGACGCTCACGCTGCCCGCCGGCATCACGAAGCTGTAGGTGCCGTCGCCGTTGTCCTTGACGGCGATCTCGTTGCCGTCCTTATCCTTTACGGTCACGCCCGCGGTCTCATAGCCTTCGCCGGGCTTGGGAGTGACTTTGACGGTCGTGCCCTCGGCGGCCCTTTCGGGCGATACCCTGACGCTGCCGTTCTCGCTCTTTTCCTCGATCACGGGATAGGTGGGAACAGAGCTCCCGCCGCCTCCCGTCGTCTTCTTTTCCTTGAACTCAGCCTTTACGCCGACGTCTTCGGCGGGCATAGTGAAGCTCGTCTCGGACTTGCTCTCGTTCTTGAGCACCGCGGAGCCGGTCACTACGGTCCACTTGTCGAAGACCATTCCCTTTTCCGCCTTATCCGCCGTGATAGTCACGGTATCGCCTTCCGCGGCCTCGTCCTTGTCGGCCTTGCCACCTATGACGGTGATGGTGTAAAGGGCCGCAGGCTCTTCAGGCTGCTCGATCTCCTTGGCCGTTTTTTCGAAGACGGCGGTATAGGTCGCGTCTTCGAACGCCTCGGCGAGCTCGGGATCCCAGCCGCTGAAGGTATAGGTGTACTCGTCGTCCTCTTCCTTGACGGGGTCATCCTCGCCGAACTCGGGCATCTCGCCGTAGGGGACCTCGACGGTCTTGAGCACCGTTCCGTCCTCGTCCTCGAAGGTCACGGTGAAGACGGCGTCGAAGGGAACGCGGAACCATCTGTAATCGTTGTTCTTCTCGGGATCGTATTCTTCGAATTCTTCTCCCTCGGGATCCTCGCTGGCAGCGGCGGTGACGCCTTCGCCGAGAGTGGGAACGAGCTCAAGAGCCATCACGTCGCCGCCATCGAAGTCGGCCTTGGTCCTGGCCTCGACGTAGCCGCCGTTGATGACTATGCCCGGTTCCAGCCCCTCAAGATTCTCAGACCCCGGGCCGAGC
>JAEEIC010000099.1 GCA_016281165.1 Bacillota bacterium
AAGAACTTCCTCAGCTAAGACTAAGAGCAGAAAGGCCGCCAACATGGTCAAGAGCGCTCCCGCGCTTTCCATCTGCCCCCAGTGTCATGAACCTAAGCTTCCGCACAGAGTTTGCCCCAACTGCGGTTACTATGACGGCAAAGATGTGGTAGAAGGCTAAGCTTTATAAAGACTATTACTTTAGCTAAAGGAAAAAATTGAAAGCGGCCCTGCGCGCGGGCCGCTTTTCTGTTGAAAGAGCAAAAGCACTATGTTATAGTTTAATCAATAAATGGAAGGAGCAATTTTTTATGGGTAGGCACGGAACTATCGCAGGAAGAAAAGCAGCCCAGGACTCCAAGAGAGCGGCTGTGTTCACTAAATACGCAAGACTTATAATGGTCGCGGCGAAGGCCGGCGGAGACCCGGATTATAACCCCTCGCTGAGGACGGCCATCGACAAGGCCAAGGGCATAGGAATGCCCAACGACAACATAAACAGAGCCATCAAGAAGGGCACCGGCGAGCTCGGCGGCAGCAACTTCGAAGAGGGCCAGTTCGAGGGCTACGGCGCCGGCGGCGTCGCTGTCGTGGTGGAGATACTCACCGACAACAAGAACCGTACTACCGCCTCCGTAAAGCACGCTTTCGACAAGTTCGGCGGCAACCTCGGCACCCCCGGCTGCGTCTCATACATGTTTGACAAGAAGGGCGTCATAGTCTACGATAGAGAAGAAAGAGAGCTCGACGAGGATGAGCTCATGGAAGCGGCCCTCGAAGCGGGAGCCGACGACATGATCACCTACGACGAGAGCTTCGAGGTCATGTGCGATCCCAATTCCCTCGAGCAGGTCAAGCAGGCCCTGGTCGACGCCGGATTTGAGCCCGACGCCTGGGACGTGGAGAACATCCCCACCATGCAGTCCACTCCCGACGCCTCGCAGCTCGCCAGCCTGCGCAAGATGATAGACGCGCTGGAAGAGGACGACGACGTGCAGAAGGTCTACACCAACTGCTCCATCGACCTCGACGAAGAATAATACGATCTTACATCCTGGGGTGTGCGTTAAGACCATTAATTCAACCTACATCACATAATCGGGATGCCGAGTCCGTGAAGATATGTCAGGCCTCAGCCGCAAGGTTCCAGTGGAAGACAGATTCTTCAGGCAGGCGACCCACCTATCATTTCGATAGGGCGTGAATTAAGGTCTGACGGCACTTTGGGATTTTTTATTTGCGCAAAAGGAGGCTCCCAATGAGCGGCAAAAAGCTGGTGATCATCGACGGCAACAGCCTGGTGAACAGGGCGTATTACGCCATCCAAAGGCCCATGATCACCAAGGACGGCTTCTACACCAACGGTATCTACGGTTTTCTGAGCATGCTCTTCAAGATCCAAAAGGATTACGAGCCCACTCACATGCTGGTCGCCTTCGACCGCAAGGCCCCGACCTTCAGGCATCAGGAGTTCGCCGAATATAAAGCCGGCAGAAAGAAGATGCCCGAAGAGCTGGCCATGGAGATGCCCGTCCTCAAGGAGCTTTTGCACGTGATGGGCATCAGCACCTACGAGCTGGACGGCTTCGAGGCGGACGACATCATGGGGACCGCGGTCTCCATGGCGCGTGAAGAGGGCCTTCCTTCTCTCGTCATCACCGGGGACAAGGACGCCCTGCAGCTTGCCGGCGACGGCTGCACGGTCATCATCAACAAGAAGGGGGTCAGCGATTTCGTGGCCTACGATGAGGAGGTCATGAACGAGGAGTACGGCTTCTCTCAGGGCTCCTTCATCGATTACAAGGCTCTGTTCGGCGATCCTTCGGACAACATACCTGGAGTCGCGGGGGTCGGGAAGGTCAGCGCCCAAAAGCTCATACAGCAGTTCGGCAGCATCGAGAAGCTCTACGAGGATCTCGATCAGGTGAGCGGAAAGAGCCTCAGGGAAAAGCTCGAAGAGGGCAGGCTCGACGCGTTTTTGAGCAAGAGGCTGGCGACCATTGTGAGGAACGTCCCGGTCGAGTTCAGCATAGAAGATCTCAGGATCGCCCCGGCGGACAGGGACAAGCTGATCGAGCTCTACAGCAGGCTGGAGTTCAGGACCTATCTGAACAAGCTTATGAAAGAAAAGGCGGACGCTCCCGCAAAGGAAGAAGCGGAGAGCGGTGAGCATACAGAGGAGCCCGCGAAGGCCGAGGAAGCAGTCGACGCGCCCCAGGCCCAGTCTCCTGCGGCCGAGCTGATAAACGAGCCCGAAAAGGCCCTTGAAGCGCTCTCGCGCTGCTTTGACGCCGGCAGCGCCGTGATCGATATCGTCACCGACGGCAGCCACATCCACACTCCTTCCATAGACGCCCTGCACGTGATGAGCGGGGAATGCTTCGTCATCAGCTGCCCGCCCGCGGAGATGCCCGGCATCATCGCGAAGGCCCTGGAAGGAAAGAAGGTATCTCTCACTGGTTTCAATCTGGGCAGGCTCTACCACGCCTTCATGGCTAACGGCATCGACTGCTCCGGTCTTGAGACCGGTTTCGACTGCGCTCTGGCCCAGTACGTGCTGCATCCGGGGACCAAGGCTCCCGAGCTCGCCGCCCTGATCTTCGAGCGCTTCCACGAAGACCTCGCCGCCCCCGTACAAGGGCAGATAGGCATGTTCGAGAACAGCGCTGAAGATCTCGCCTCCTGCGGCCGCAGGCTCTACCTCATCAAAAGGCTGGCGGAAGAGCAGAAGAAACAGATCGGCGCCGAGGGTCTGGACTTCGTTCTCGAAAAGATCGAGCTTCCCCTCTGCAAGGTCATGGCCTCGATGGAGGCCAAAGGCTTCAGGACCGACGCGGGCTTCCTCAAAGGCTTCGGCGAGACCCTTAAAAAGGACATCAAAGACCTGGAGGAGGAGATATACTCCCTCGCGGGAGAAAAGTTCAACATCAATTCCCCCAAGCAGCTGGGCGTCCTGCTCTTCGAAAAGCTCGGCCTTCCCGCCGGCAAGAAGACCAAGAGCGGTTACTCCACCAGCGCCGACATACTCGAAAAGCTCGCTCCCGACCATCTCATCGTCGAAAGGATACTCGATTACCGCACGCTCTCAAAGCTCAACTCCACCTACGTGGAGGGCATGCTGCCCCTGATCGCTGACGACGGCCGCATACACGCCCACTTCCAGCAGACCGTGACCGCGACCGGCCGCATCAGCTGCACCGAGCCAAATCTGCAGAACATACCCGTGCGCCAGCAGCTGGGAAGACAGCTGCGCTCGGCCTTCACCGCCGATTCCGACGATCACGTGCTGATAGGCGCCGACTACTCGCAGATAGAGCTCAGGGTCATGGCCCATATGTCGAAGGACGCGACCCTGATCGAGGCCTTCAACAGAGGGCTCGATATACACAGGGAGACCGCCTCCAAGGTATTCGGCGTGCCGCAGGATCTTGTCACCCCGCAGATGCGCTCCAACGCCAAGGCCGTCAATTTCGGCGTCATCTACGGCATGAGCGGCTTCGGCCTCGCTTCTGATCTTTCCATCAGCAGAAAGGAGGCCGAGCAGTACATCAGCGATTATTTCAAGCGCTTCCCGCAGGTCAAGGAGTTCCTCGACAAGAGCGTCGCCGAGTGCAGAAAGACCGGCTGCGCCAGGACTCTCTACGGCAGGAAGAGGGAGGTCCCCGAGATAAACGCCTCCGCCTTCATGGTGAGGCAGCTGGGGGAGAGGCTCGCCATGAATACCCCCATCCAGGGAACGGCGGCCGATATAATAAAGCTGGCGATGATCAGCGTATACGACAGACTGGCCGCCGAGTGCCCCGGCTCCGATCTGATACTGCAGGTGCACGACGAGCTCATCATCAACGCCAGAAAGGATCAGGCTGACAAGGTGAGAGCGCTGCTGGTCTCGGCCATGGAAGAGGCCGCCGATCTGGCTGTAAAGCTCGAAGTCTCGCTGGAGGAAGGCCGGAACTGGTACCAGCTGAAGTAAGGAGGAGACATGCTCAGGATCGCCCTGACCGGCAGCATAGGAGCCGGCAAGAGCAGCGCGGCTGAGATAATAAGAGAACGGGGCTTTACGGTCATAGACGCCGACGCCCTCTCAAGAGAGGTCACGAAGCCCGGGACCCTCCTGTTAGCCTATATCGGAAAGGTCTTCGGAGAAACTGTCATAAAGCCCGACGGCAGCCTCGACAGGGCGGAGCTCTCGCGCCTTGCCTTCGCCGACGCCGCCCTCTATCTGCGCATGAACGGCCTCGTTCAGACCGCGATAAAGATACGCCTCCTTGAAAAGATGGAGGCGCTGCGCTCCGAAGGTGAAGCTGTGATATTCGCCGAGGTCCCGCTGCTTTTCGAGGCGGGCTGGGACAGGGAGTTCGACCGGGTCTGGACCGTATCCGCGCCTTACGAGCTCAGGATATCGAGGGTCATGGCGCGTTCCGGCCTTACCCGGGAGCAGGTCCTGGCGAGGATGGAGCGGCAGATGCCGCAGGAAGAAAAAGAGAAGAGGGCCGATCTCATCATCGAGAACAGCGGGGACCTGGCGAAGCTCTCCGCGCAGGTCCTGTCCGCCCTTGAGGAGACCGTCTCCGGCCTTGAATGATCAGCGCTTCTCGCACTGACGGTTGAGATATTCCATACGCCTGTCGATGGCGTCGCTGAGCTCCGCGCATTCGTGGAGCTCTTTTGATATCTGCTCGCTTATCATCACGTCCTTTTTGTATTTCATGTCGTGCTCAAGGCTCGCCCACCAGTCCATGGCCAGGGTCCTGATCTGGATCTCGACCCTCATCATCTTCTTTTTGTTCTGCAGGAAGATGGGGACAGCCACTATAAGGTGAAGACTGCGGTAGCCGTTGGGTTTGGGGGCGGCGATGTAGTCCTTTTTTCTGATGAGCTGGACGTCGTCCTGCTTGAGCAGGGCTTCGGCCAGATCGTATACGTCGGTCTGGTAGGAGCAGATGACCCTGACTCCCGCCACGTCGTTGAGATTCTTTTCTATGCTCTCGGTGCTGAGCTCCCAGCCGTATCTTTTGAGCTTGTTTATGATGCTCTCGGGCGTCTTCAGCCTCGGCCTTACGCTCTGTATGGGATTGCGCTCGTATCTGACGGAAAAATCCTCGCTCAGCACCCTGAATTTGGTCTCGACCTCCATCATGGCGCAGCGGTAATATGACATGAGCTCCTGGAAGGGCATGCTGATCAGAGTCTCGAGTTCCTTTTCCATTTCAAGCCTCCTGTCGCAAGGGGATATCGACTGTTTACAGTATAACAGCGCTTTGTGAATATTGCGGGAAGATGAGCAGTTTAAAAACAGCTTTTGCTTTGCCGGGCTGCCTTTCGGATCCGGACAGTGAAGACTGAAGAACGACTGTTATATAACAGTAAAAAAGCCGTCCGGAACTTGCCGGACGGCCTTTTGAGTATGGTCTGAGTCTGACCGGGGCTGAAAATTAGCCCGTGACTATGGGCAGGGTGGAGCCGCCGTAGGGCATGGCGATGACGGTCGCGTCTTCTCCCAGCGTCCTGACAGCTTCGGCGTATGCCTCGGAAACTGTATGGAAAGGCTTCATGAAGATGCTCCTGACCAACTCGTCGTCCAGCTTTGAGACGAGATAGATGTCGGCTCTTTCGAGGACCATGGCGATGGCGGCGGCCTTGTGCCCGCCGAGCTTGAAGTTCTCGCGCACTCTGTCGATGAGGTCGTGAGGCTCCTTCGCCTCGAGCATCCACTGCTCGAAGGTCTTTTCGCCCAGTCCCTCCTGGCAGGCCCCGACCAGTATCACGACGCCTCCGTCTTTGACGGCGTGCTTGGCGTTGTCAAGAGCCTTCTGGGTCTGATAGAGGTTGAGATCCTTGGGGGCTCCGCCCTGCGAGACGATGACGATGTCGGCCCGCTCCTTTATGGGCTTGCGGTATATGGTGTCGAGGAAGGCGCAGGCCTTCCTGTGGGCCGCTGTGACGTCTCCCGCCGCGGCATAGATGATGTTCTTGTGAGCGTCGAGCACCACGTTGAGGATGAAGTCGACGCCCAGCATGGCGGCGGCTTCTTCGATGTCTTCTCTGATGGGATTGCCCTCGAGCCTTCCGGCGCAGGCTTCATCTCTCACCATCATGCGGTGGTTCATCTGGATGGCCGAACGGGTGGAGACGCCGGGCATCATGGCCTTGGCGCCGCCGGAATAGCCGGCGAAATAGTGATACTCCACGTTGCCGAGGGCGATCCTGACGTCTGCAGAGGCGACGGTGCGGTCGAAATCGCAGGGGGTCCCGGCCTTCGTGGTCCCCAGATGGACGACGTCGTCCGGATCGGAATCGATGACCCTGATCTCGGAGAAGGCCCTGTCTCCGGCCAGATGGCGCCTTTCTTCCCCGGTATGGGGCCTGTGGCTGCCCAGAGCGAGCACGAGGGTGATATCCTCGGGGCTCGCACCGGCGGCGTACAGCCTGTCGAGAAGGGCGGGCATCACCTTCCAGGTGGGCATGGGACGGGTGATATCGCTGCTGACGATGGCGATCTTTTGGCCGGGCTTTACGATCTCCTCCAGTGCGGGGGAGCTTACGGGAGCCGAAAGAGCCTCCTCCACCAGCTGCCGTTCATCCTTGTCGGACACGAATTCCGAGGCCGTGAGCACGTCGAGCACCAGATCGTCCCTGACCTCGACCTCCTGTATCTCCTTTGCTATGCCGAATGCGAGCTTCATCGCTGTCTTCCTTTCGTTTTTTATTTATTTTATCCCCGCGAAGGACTGCAGTCTACAATTATCTTCGCCGCGATGGTATAATCGGACAAAAAGGAGGCGGAGACATGCAGCACATCCAGTATATAGAGCTCAGCGCGGAGACACCGCTGGAGACAGGCCGCGAATACGGCAAAGCGGCGAAGGACAAGATACTCGCCGGCATCGAGGATTATAAAAAACTCCTGCCCGGGGCCCACGGGAAGACCTGGGAGGAGATAAGGGAGCTGGCCATGAGCTACGTTCCCCTGCTCGAAGAAGAGATGCCCGAGGAGCTCGAAGAGGCGAGGGGCATAGCCGAGGGCTGCGGTGCGGACTTCGCTGACGTCATGGTCCTCAACACGAGATACGAGCTCACCAAGCTGCCCAAGCCCAGCGAATGCACGACGGCGG
>JAEEIC010000100.1 GCA_016281165.1 Bacillota bacterium
CCGGCAAGCAGTATCACGTGGTCCCCTACGGCGTGACCGAAGATACCAACACCATCGATTATGACGAACTCGAGAGACTGGCCAAGGAATGCAAGCCCAAGATGATCATCGCCGGCGCTTCTGCTTATCCCAGGTTCATTGACTATGAGAGATTCGCCAACATCGCCCACGAAGTCGGCGCCTACCTGATGGTAGACATGGCCCACGTGGCAGGTCTGGTCGCAGCCGGGCTCCATCCCTCACCGCTGCCCTACGCCGACGTGGTCACCACCACCACTCACAAGACCCTTCGCGGACCCCGCGGCGGCCTGATCCTCTCCAACAACAAGGATCTCTTCAAGAAGCTCAACTCCGCCGTATTCCCCGGCACCCAGGGCGGCCCGCTCGAGCACATCATCGCCGCCAAGGCAGCCTGCTTCGGCGAGGCTCTCAAGCCCGAATTCAAGGCTTATCAGGAGCAGGTCGTGAAGAACGCCAAGGTCCTGGCCGATGAGCTCATGGCCAAGGGCTTCGATCTGGTATCCGGCGGCACCGACAACCACCTGATGCTCGTCGACGTCAGAAAGTTCAACATCACCGGCAAGGAGATGGAGAAGCGCCTGGACGAGGTCTATATCACCGTCAACAAGAACATGATCCCCTGGGATCCCCAGCCCGCCAAGTACACCAGCGGCATCCGCGTAGGTACTCCGGCCGTGACCACCAGAGGCTTCAAGGAAGAAGAGATGAAGAAGATAGCCGAGTTCATGTATCTCGCCGCTACCGACTTCGACAACAAGGCAGACGAGATCAGAGCCTCCGTCGAAGAGCTCTGCAGGAATTTCCCGATCTACCAGTAAGAGAATATGTCCGCGCAGAATGAGGTGGTCAGGAAAGGCAGCGTGGTCATAAAGCGCTTCGCCTCTCACCTGAACTACCTTAAGGAAAGCAGCATATACGAGAAACTCAAGGGGAGCGGACTCGCTCCCCTGGTTTTGTTCGAGGGTGAAGACAGCATAGAGCACGAGTACGTCGAAGGCACCAGCCTGCAGGATATGCTCAGCGGCAGCACCCAGGACCCGGCGGCCCTGGCCAGGTGCTTCAAGCTCTTTTTCGACTGGTACGCGGCCTTCAGACAGAAGACCCAGACCAGCCTGGGGCGCATAGACTTCAGCAAGTTCATCTACGACGGCAAGAAGCTTGTGTGCGTCGATTTCGAGCACTGCCGCGCGGCCTACATGGAGTGGGACATCGCCTTTCTCGCGGCCGGCATCTGCCTTAAGCCCGAGCCCTATTCCTTCAGGGCCATCGAGATCTGCCGCCTGTTCATCAGCGTCGGCGCCGGTGTGCTGGAGTGGGAGCCCGAAAGGCTCGCCCGCTGCCTTGAGGCAGAGCTCAGGAGCCAGTGCGATGAGCTCGGCATAAGGCGCGACGAGGAAGCCGAAAGGTATATACTCAGCGCTCTCTGCTGCTGCGGGGTCCTCTTCGCCGAAGACCCGGCGGCGGACGTCACGGCCGCCATGCCCTACCTTTCCACCGCTCCGCAGCGGATAGTCGTGAGCGCCGAGGAGGGAAAGCCCGAGTGCCCGAGCTTCAGGTACTTCGCGGCGGGAAGCAGCGCCATCACCGGCCTTTATACCGCCTCGCGCCTCGTGAAGGAGATACGCCAGCCCTGGAGCCTGTGGCTCAACGCCTCCGAGAAATACACCCGGGAGAGCATCATCAGCCTGCTCTCGGCCGAAAAGGACGATCTCGACGCGCTCATCGCCTCCTCCGAGAGTTCGGGAAGGATATTCCCCATGCTCATCAGGACGGAGACGGCGCAGGTCGCTCTGAGCATGGCTGTGAGCGGCGGCGTCAACACCCTGGCGGAAGCCCTGAAGAATTTGAAAGTCAAATATATCTGAACGGTAAGAGACGAAAACGCCCGGAAGGCTGTAAGGCTTTCCGGGCGTTTCATATGCTTTCGCGGGTCCCGCTACAGACCGAGCAGCAGGGTCGCAACGTTCATGTATATCATGAGCGAGAGGGCGTCCACGATGGTGGTGATGAAGGGCGATGCCATGACCGCGGGGTCGAAGCCCAGCTTCTTGGCGATCAGCGGCAGAGTGCAGCCCACGAGCTTGGCGATGAATACCGTGAAGACCAGGGTTATGCAGACCACCGCGGCCACCATCAGGGTGACGTCGCTGTTGCCCATGAGCAAGCGGTCCACCAGTATGATCTTGACGAAGGTCGCCGCCGAGAGAACTGTTCCGCAGAGCAGCGCGATGCGCGATTCCTTCCAGATGACCTCGATTATATCGGAGAACTCGATGTCGCCCAGGGAGAGTCCGCGGATGATGGTGACCGAGGCCTGGGAGCCCGAGTTGCCGCCGGTATCCATCAGCATGGGGATGAAGGCGGTCAGGGCCACCTGGGCGGCCAGGGCGTCCTCGAAGCGGGTGATTATCATGCCGGTAAAGGTGGCGGAGACCATGAGGAGCAGCAGCCAGGGAATCCTCTGCTTCCAGATCTCGAAGACCGAGGACCTCAGGTAGGGATGCTCGGACGGGGTTATAGCCGCCATCTTCTCGATGTCTTCGGTCGCCTCTTCGGTCATGACGTCGATGGCGTCGTCGACCGTGACTATTCCGACCAGCCTGTCTTCTTTATCTACGACGGGCAGGGCGGTGAAGTCGTACTTGGCCAGGGTCTGTGCCACGACCTCCTTGTCGTCCAGCGTATTGACGGAGATCACGTTGGTCTCCATTATATCGCCGATCGTATCTTCGTAATTGGCCAGCAGCAGCTCCCTTACGGTCACTATGCCTATGAGCTTGCGCTTGTCGGTCACATAGCAGGTGTATATGGTCTCCTTATCAACGCCCGAGGCCCTGATGGTCGCGAAGGCGTCCCTTACGGTCTGTTCGGGCTTGAGGTCCACATACTCTATGGTCATGATGGACCCGGCGGAGTCCTTGGGGTAGTTGAGCAGCTGGTTTATGCGGTCTCTGGTGTCAGGCCCCACGTTCTTCATGATGCGGCTGACCAGATTGGCCGGCATCTCCTCGATGACGTCTACCGTATCGTCCAGGTAGAGGTCGTCGATGACGTCGTGCAGCTCCTTGTCCGAGAAGGCCGCGATCAGGGTCTCCTGCATGTCGGGGTTCATCTCGACGAAGGTGTCGGCGGCGAGGTCCTTGGGGATGAGGCGGAAGACCTTGACCAGCTCGTCCGGGGTCATGGCCTCATCGTCGATCAGGGTCTCCAGGGCTTCCGCGATATCGGCAGGGTTGCATTCGCCCAGATGAGCCCTCAGATCCTGGTAGCGTTTTGAGCGCAGCATCTCCATTATCTCATTCATTTCATTTTCAAGCTCAGGCATCTCTGCAACCTCTCTTTCTTTCGTATTTCGGGCCTTCGCGGGGGCCCGTCCCGTATCTCGCTGAGATCTAAAGCCCGCCTCAGCCTCCTAACGGGCCGTCTCAGGCTCCAGCACTACTACCTTCTTTTCGCGGGGGCCGTTCAGCTCAAGGCTGCATCCGCCCTCTTCGAAGCTCTCGTAATGCGAGGTGAAGGCGCTGACCGGCCCGATCACGTCGAAACCGAAGCCCTCGCTCCTGTAATGCATGGGGATGATGATCCCGGCTTTGAGCGCTTCCGCCATCTCGAAGGCCTGATCGGCGTCGATGGTATAATAGCCTCCCACCGGGATCAGCAGGCAGTCGGTCCTTCCTATCGCCCTGATCTGCTCCGCCGTGAGGGGGCAGCCCTGGTCTCCCATGTGCACCAGGCGGACATCACCGTCATCTATGATATGTATGGTATTGGGGCCTCTCTTGCTCCCGCCCGCGTCGTCGTGGCAGCCGGCGACCTTTTCGACCTTGAAGGGGAGGTCCTTTCTGCCGCTGAGCTTCACGTTCCGCACCGCGCCGTGATCGCCGTGTCCGTGGCTGGCCAGGACCATATCGGCCTCTTCCCTCACGTCGCCCAGGCCGGGAACGCTTCCGTCGGCATAGGGGTCGATGACGACCGAGGCGCCCTTGGTCTCGATCTTAAAGCAGGAGTGTCCTATGAATGTGATCTTCATCTTTTGAGCTTCCTTTCACCGCCCCGCGGCGGGCCTCTCCGATATGCCTTAACTTAAATATTATACCATCTCCTGCCCGGAAATGAACAAAAAAACGCCTCCGGCGGACCGGAGGCGCCGAATTTTTCATGCGCTCCTTACTTCTGAGATTCCTCGTACTCGAAGAAGGTGTCGGTGTAGGCGAAAAGCGCGGGGGAACCGCCGGTGTGCAGGAAGAGGATGTTCTTGCAGCCGTCGAAGTAGCCCTTCTTGTAGAGGTCGATCATGCCCGCCATGGTCTTGCCGGTGTAGACCGGATCGAGCAGTATGCCTTCGGTCTTGGCGACCAGCTCAACTGCCTCGACCATGCCCTGGGTGACTCTGGAGTAGCCGGGCCCCACATAATCGTCGAAGACGATGACGTCGTCCATGGTGATGGGGTTCTCGACTCCCAGGTGAGCGGCCAGCTCGGTGGCCAGCTTGAGCACATTGGGCTTCTGGATGGGCACGGGCTTGTTGATGCCTATGCCGGTGAGGGGGATATTGGCGTTCTCGCCCTTAAGACCTACGAGCAGGCCCGCGTGGGTGCCGGTGCTGCCGCTGGTGCAGACGATGTGGTCGAAGCTGACGCCCATCTTGAAGCACTGGTTCAGGATCTCCTGAGCGCAGGCGGCGTAGCCGGTGGCGCCGATGACGTTGGAACCGCCACCGGGAATGATGTAAGGCTTTCTGCCCTGAGCGCTCAGCTCGTCGGCTACCTTCTGCATCTCGGCCATCATATCGCTTCCGCCGAGCACGGGGTGGATGCCCTCTACGCCGAGCAGGTGATAGAGGAAGTTATTGC
>JAEEIC010000101.1 GCA_016281165.1 Bacillota bacterium
AGAAAAACCTGCAGGCCATGGGCTTTGACACCATCGCCGCGGGCGACAGCTACAACGACCTCGATATGATCAGGGCGGGCAAGGCCGGCTTCCTCTTCAGGACCACCGAGAAGATAAAGGCCGACAATCCCGATATCCCGATCTTCGACGAGTACGACGAGCTGCTCAGGGCGATAGAAAAAGCGCTCTGATACCGACCGGATCAAGGCGTCTTTACTCTCCGGCATAAAGAAACTGCCCCTTTTGACGCTTTAAGCGCCGAAGGGGGCAGTATTTTTGTTCAGTGAAATGCGGTGTTTTTCGCCCGGCGGGGCCGGGATCCGACCGTGAATGGCCGGAGCCTGCCCGGCGGGCCGCTCTTTATTCCTTCCGGTCTCTGGTCACCGCGGCGCCCAGGGACATGATGTCCTTCTCCAGGGCCGCGACCGCGTTCTTGATCTCGGCCAGCTTTTCGGCGCTGAGCCCGCTGTTCACGCCCGAAGAGGCGTTGTAGAGCACCTCCTCGAAGGAGTTGTGCATATCGCTGAGCCTGTCGCGTATCTCGCCCACCGAGGCTTCGCCCGCGAAGTCCTCCTCGGCGGTGAGGGCGGCGGCGGACACTCCGGGAGCGAGCTCGTACTCGTCGAAGCCCATGACCGGCAGGCTGCCCCAGCCGAGATGCTCGGAGATATACATGGCGAAATTGCGCTTCGAGCTCTCCTCGCCGTGGACCAGGAAGATCTGCGAGGGGGCCTTCTGGAAGTGCGAGATCCAGCTGAAGAGGACGTCGCGGTCGGCGTGGCCGCTGAAGCCCTCGAGGTTGTGGATCTGCGCCTTCACGGCTATGGTCTCGCCGAAGAGCCTGACCTCGTCCGCCCCGTCCAGGAGCGACCTGCCGAGGGTGCCCTCCGCCTGATAGCCGACGAAGATTATGCTGTTCCTTGGATCGTAGAGATTGTGCTTAAGGTGGTGCCTTATGCGCCCCGCGTCGCACATGCCGCTCGCGGAGATGATGATCTTCGGGCTGCGGTCGAAATTGAGCGCGCGGCTCTCGTCGGCGGAGGCGACGAAGCGCAGGCCCGGAAAGACCAGGGGATGGTCGCCGCGCAGTATGTATTCGCGCATCTCCTCGTCATAGACCTGGGCGTTGCGCATGAAGACCTCGGTCGCGGCCTCGGCCATGGGGCTGTCGACGTAGACGGGCACGTTCTTCAGCACCTCGGTATAGCCCGGCACGTCTCCGTCATAGACCTTGTTCAGCTCGAAGAGCAGCTCCTGGGTGCGGCCGACGGCAAACGAAGGGATCACCACGGTGCCTCCGCGCTTCACCGTCCTGACCGCGATGTCGAGCAGGCGCGAGATGCTCTCGGTGTTGGCCTCGTGGACGCGGTCCCCGTAGGTGGTCTCCATGATCACCACGTCGGCCTTCTTGATGTACTTCGGATCGCGCAGTATCGGTCTGTCGGGCATGCCCAGATCGCCGGAGAAGACGATCTTCCTGGGCTGGCCCGGGGTCTCCTCCACCCACAGCTCGACGATGGCGGAGCCGAGGATATGGCCCGCGTCGTTGAAGACTATCTTCATCTGCTCGTTGATCTCGACCAGCTGGTCGTAACTCACCGCGCGTATGTGCTTCACCGTCTCCGCCGCGTCGTCGACAGTGTAAAGGGGCTCCACCGGCGGGCGCCCCGCCCTCTCGTTCTTGCGGCTCTGCCATTCGGCGTCCTGCTCCTGGATGTGCGCGCTGTCTTTCAGCATGATGTCGAGCAGATCGCCCGTCGCGTCCGTGCAGTATATATCTCCCTTGAAGCCCTTCTTCACGAGCAGCGGCAGCCGCCCGCAGTGATCGATGTGGGCGTGGCTGAGGACCACGCATTCTATCCCGGCGGGATCGAAGGGGAATTCCTCGCGGTTCAGGGCCTCCATCGCCGCTCCGCCCTGGAACAGGCCGCAGTCGAGAAGTATCTTATGCTTATCGGTCGAGATCAAGTGGCAAGACCCTGTAACGCCGGTCGCCGCCCCGCAGAATCGTATCTTCATTCAGTATCGACTCCAGATCGCTTCAAATCATCACTGACGCATCGCTTGGGACCGCCGTGTTCTGAGCCCCGCGGGCAAAAGCCGCGGAAAGCGGAACGGTCCCTATATAAGCATACCACGGAACAGGGATGCTGTGCGCACCGTAATTTGTTTTAATATCGATTCTTTTATTCCGCCCGGATAATAAAAAACAGGCGCTCCCTTTCACTTTCGCTGAAACGGGAACGCCTGTCCTTCTTTTGTGACCGGTCCGGCGGGCCGCCCGGGGACGGTCCGGACCTTCCGCAGACAGCGGCGCGCTGTCTTTATTCGGCCTTGATGGCAACGATCTGTTCTTCGATCTTGGCGATCTCTTCCTTCGCGGCCTTAACGGCGGCTGCTTCTTCGGCGAAATACTGCTCGAGCAGCTCGGGATACTTCTCGAACATGGCCTTGCCTACCTCGCAGTAAGTATCCTTGATCTTGACCTGGATCTTTTCCTTCTGAACGTTGAGCTTTGCCTGCTCGCCGAGATCCTTGGCCTTGTCGAGGCCCTTGATGCCGGCTTCCTTTACCTTATCGAAAAATGCCATATTGCTTCCCTCCTGTCGTTGGTGGTTAGTTATTTGGTATCATTATATCATCATTGAACGCGTTTATCATTAATAATCGCTCTCTTTCTTCTATTTTTCGAAAGACAGAGCGTTTTCCCCGATCCTTTTCTGCCTGCGGCGCCAGTACCAGAGGCAGAGGACGATCTGAAGAGCGGTGGAAGCCGGGGTGGCGAGGCCTATGCGGAACAGCGAGACCGGCCTCACGCGGCTCGCCAGCCAGGATACCGGGATCCTCACGAAGAAGGCGCTGACTATGCCCTGCGCCATCACGAAGCCTGTCGCCCCGCAGCCGTTGAAATAGCCGACGAAGCAGAACATTATGCTGGTCAGCAGGGTATCGATGGCGTAGGCCTTAAGATAATCCCAGGCGGCGGCGATAAGCTGCGGATCGGGCGTAAAGAGACCTGTGAGCAGGTCGCCTTTAAAGAAGCTGAACCAGGCGATGAAGAGCGAGACCGCGAAGGAGATGCCCATGCCGCAGAGCAGGGCGTCCCCCGCCCTTTTCTCGTTGCCCGCGCCGATGTTCTGGGCGGTGAACGAGGATATGGCCTGAGAGAACGCGGAGGAGATGAGCATGATGAAGCCGCAGACCTTCTCGGCGACGCCGACTCCCGCGGAATAGATGAGGCCGAGCGAATTCACTATCGACACTATGACCATGAAGGAGAGGCTCACCATCATCCCCTGCAGGGCGATGGGAGTCCCGAGCCTTACTATCCTGCCGGTGACGCCCTTAAGGCTTTTGGCCTCGGGCGAGCTCAGGCTGAAGGGCAGCCCCCGCTTTGAGATCACGGCGAGGCAGATGAGTATGCTCAGGGCCTGCGAGGCGACGGTAGCGGCCGCGGCTCCCGAAGCCCCCATCCCCAGGCCCCTTACGAACCAGAGGTCGCCGAAGACGTTGAAGACGGCGGCGATGGCGACGGAAAGCAGCGGCGTCTTCGAGTCGCCCATGCCCCTGAAGACCGCGCCGAGCAGGTTGTACGAGACGATGAAGAGGAAGCCCGCCCCGCAGACGGTGACGTAGGATACGGTCTTTTCGAAGGCTTCGGGGGGAGCGTTCATCAGATCGCACAGCGGCCCGGACGCGAGGGGGATCGCGGCGCTGAGCGCAAGAGCGAGGACGCCGAAGAGCCTGATCCCGCTCCTGATGATGCCGCCCGCTTCCTTTATCCTGCCCGCGCCGATG
>JAEEIC010000102.1 GCA_016281165.1 Bacillota bacterium
GGCTGAGGCCCGGAGCGGAGTTCGTGATCCACACCCACCAGTTCTACGCTTCGGCAGTGGGAGCGGCCTTAAAGGACGCCGTGGTCCCCGAAAGCCTCGCGCCCGCGGGGAAGGACCTCGTCATCCCCTGCGCCGGATACGGGGAGCCCGGGACGAAGGATCTCTGGGACAAGGTCGAAAAGGCCCTGGCCTCTTATCCTGAGAGAGACTGCTTCCTCATGGCGAGGCACGGCGCCCTCGTCATCGGGAGCTCCATGGAGGACGCCTTCGCAAAGGCCCTGCGGCTCGAGGAGATATGCCGGGTCCTGTTCGAAGATAAGGTCCCCGAAGCCCGGGGGTTCTCAAAGGAGGAGCTGACGGCCCTGGCAGGAAAAGATCCGCGCGCCCTTCCCTCCTATCTGGACGATCACGCCCAGATGCTCCCCCTCGACTACGAGAACGACGACGAAGAGGCCCTGAAGGCGGTCTGCGAAAAGAACGCCGCGGCCTTCCTCTACGCAGGCGGCGTCCCTCCCCTAAGCCCCGAAGACGCCCTTTCCCAGCACGAAGGCTACGTAAAGAGCTACTCAAAAAGAATAAAATAGCGTGGTAATGGCGCCGCCCGGCGCCGCGAAGAGGATATCATAAAAGGAGAAGCGCAGAACGCTTCTCCTTTTTATCGCGTATTTCGTTTGCGCGCGGACATCCGGGACCGGGTAAAACGCCTCCGGCAGTCCGGAGCCGGCGGCCTCCCGGAGCGGTGACGCTACTCACGCTCCCGCGACTTTTTATAGTACGAGACGTACCTCAGCGAGAGCAGGCTTCCGGCCACGAAGGCGCCGAAGCAGACGAAGAAGGGTATGTGCGGATCGGTATCGTAGATGAGGCCCGCGAAGGCGGCGCCGAAGATGCCGCCCAGCGAGTTCATGGCCTGATAGAAGCCCATGACCGAATTGCTCGTCTGGGGAGTCGCTCTCTGCGCGCAGAGGTTCTGCATCAGGGGGATCCTCGCGGTATTGATGATGAAGAAGGCGATGTCGCAGACCGCGAAGGGCCAGAGGCTGTTGAAGAACAGCAGGGCGACGGCGATGGGGACGGTGTTCAGCAGGACGATCCAGACGAAGCTCCTGTTGGTGTCGGTCTTCTTCATCAGATACATGCACAGGGTGCTGTTTATGGCCATGCCTCCCACCGCGATGGCAGCCTTGAAGATGCCGTTGTAGGCCGAGGACATGCCGAAGAAGTCCTTGATGTAATAATTGAAGACCTGCTCGTATGAGTTCTGGCCTATCGCGCAGATGGCGATGATGGCGAAGATCATGGCGAAGCCCGGCGTTATGAACTTCCTGATATCCAGGAACGCCGCGAAGGGGTTCGCCTCCTTAAAGCTCAGCGGGTGGTCGGGCTTGTGCTTGAAGGGGGTATCGTCTATACAGGCCCTGTAGAAGCAGACGCCGCTCACTACTATCAGCGCGATCTGGATGGCGAAGGTGACCCCGACGGATATGAGCCCCAGCAGTCCGCCGATAAAATAGCCCACGGCGAAGGAAACGTTCTGCACCGTGGCGAAGACTGTGAGGTTGGAGCCCTTCTCCTGGGGCCTGCTCGTGTTGATTATATAGTTCGAGCAGGAGGTGAAGATGGCCGAGGTGAACATGCCGGCGAAGGCTCGTCCGCCGACCACCATGGCCTCGCTAGTCGCCGCGCCGAATATGGTCTGGCCGACGCTGTAGCCCAGGCAGCCTATCAGCATCAGCAGTCTGGTCGGCACATAGCTGCACATCCTGCCCCAGAAGGGGGCGAAAAGGAAGTTCACGGTCATCATGGCCGCGAGAGCCACGCCGAACATAGAGCTGTCGAGATGCCTCTCCACTATCAGGGTCGGAGTGACCGGGTGCGCGAAGCACGAGGCAGCGCAGAAGAAGGCGACCGAGGCGTAGAACGCCAGCATCCTTTTATCTTTGGTCTGTTCAGTATCTCCCATAAAACTGCAGCCCTTTCTTTACGCGGTATGAGGAGCTCCTGCCCGGCGGACTATCCCTTCTTCATCGGGCCCCTGCCGGTCTTGATCGTGGCCGCGTAGGCGCTGTTGCAAAGGCCGAGCACTGCCGAGATGATGAAGAGGGTCTCGATGCCCAGAGTCCTCCAGATCCAGCCGCCGAACAGCGCGACCAGTATGGTGATCAGATGGTTGACCGAGACGCCGGTCGATATCGTCGCCCTGCACTCCTCGTCGCTGTCGGAGATGTCGCGGACATAGACGCTCGACGCCATCGAAGCCATAGAGATGACCGAATCGAGCAGATAATTGACGCAGCAGACGATGAAGGCCACGTTCATGGGGAAGATGTGATGGGCGAAGCCGTAGAAGAAGCAGACCGCGACCAGTATGACCGTGTCCATGATCATGACGATGCGGTAGCCCACCCTGTCGATGAGCTGGCCCACCTTGGGCGCGAGGAAGAAGCAGGCCACCGCCGAGATGGCGTAGAGGCTGCTGATGACGACCGCGCTCGCTCCATAGAAGAGTATCAGCACGTAGGGGCCGAAGGTGAAGAAGACCTGCTTGCGGGCGCCGTAGAAGATCTCGAGCATGTAGAACTTGTAGAACTTCTTCTTGAAGTAGAACCTGCTCTTGGCCTTGTCGGTCTGAGTGTTCGAGGAAAGTCCGAAGCAGAGGAACATGGCGGCTGCCATCAGGACAGCCGAGGCGATGAGGAAGGGCCTGTAGGTAGTGACCTTTCCTATCAGCGAGAGCACCAGTATTATGACCAGATACCCCACCAGCGTGCCCGCGTGGTTGACCGCGTTGTTGTAGCCCAGCGACTCCCCGCCCTTGCCCTCGCGGGCATACTGCAGGGAGATCGCGCTCTTCATGCCCAGCTGCATGTGATCGCCGATCGAATAGATCATCATCGCCAGGATCACGAGAAAGGCCGTGGGCGGTATCAGGGCCTGCATGGTCATGCCGGCCACCATGATGACTGCGCCTATCTTGTAGATCTTTTCAGCCGAGAACTCGTAGAGCAGGGCCAGGATGAAGACTAAAAGCAGACCGGGCAGCTCCCTGAAGAACTCGGAAACGCCCTTGCCCACCTGTGTGAGCCCGACCTCCTCGGCCAGATAGTTGTCGATGACGCCCTTGTATATGCCGTAGGCCAGGCCTGTCATCAGTATGGACAGCAGCAGGTATTTATACTGGGTCCCGTCCTTGTAGACCCTCTTCAGTTTCTCCATAAGGCCCTCCGGGGCTGTACTGGGGTCCGGCTTTAGGCCGGGCCCCTTACACATGCGCTATTTTCCGTACCTCTTGATGAATTCGACCATGAACTCGACGCCGCCGGCCAGGGTCTCGATATCGGTGTTCTCGTTGACCTGGTGGGCTCTGCTGCTCTCGCCCTTCTGGTTGAAGAAGGGACCGAAGCGGTAGACGTTGTCGGAGAGGCCGTAGAGGAACTTGGAATCGGTCCCGCCCAGCACCACGTCGGGCACCAGGGTGATGTCCTCGCCGTAGCGCTCCTTGCAGAGGCTGTAGAGGAGCTGCGCCGCGTCGTTGTCGACGTTCCCGCAGGGAGTGGGATTGTGTCCCTTGTGGGGAACTACTTCCATGCCCTCGGGCACTATGCTCTTGAGATACTCGGTCACGCTCTCGACGGTGTCGCCCTGCAGGAGCCTGCTGTTGACGCCGACGTAGGCCTTCTCGGGCAGTATGTTGCCCTGCTGGCTGCCCTGAGCCATGGTCGGTACCAGGGTGGTGTGGAAGTAGGCCGCGAGCTTCGGGTTCTTGTCGATGATGGGAAGGAGCTCGTCCCAGTTGCCCTCGATGTCGGATAAGAGCCTGCCCAGCTCCTTGTCCTTCATGACGGGGGCGATGGCCTCGAACCTGGCCTTTACGGCGGGGGTCAGGCGGTAGGGATACTGATGGTCGCGGATGGCGAGTATGGCCTCGGCCACGTAATCGAGGGCTCCGCCGTGATGGGGAGTGGAGGAGTGTCCGCCCTCGTCGAGCCTGTAGATCTCAAAGTCGACGTAGCCCTTCTCGCCCACGGAGATGGCGCAGATGCGGCCTTCGGCGTCCATGGAGGAGCCGGCTCTCATGCCGCCGCCCTCGTCCAGAGTGATGCCGCACTTTACGCCCTTGGCGATGAGGTGGTCCGCCATGGCCTGGGCGGAGCTCAGGGAGTCTCCTCCCGCGACCTCTTCGTTGTAGCAGTAGGCCATGTAGACGTCGTAGTCGGGCTGGTAGCCGGTGGAGAGCAGGTGCTCAACGGCCTCCAGCTGGGCTATCATCTGGGCCTTGCAGTCGGAAGCTCCTCTGCCCCAGACGTGTCCGTCGGCGATGACTCCCTCATACGGGGGATAGTTCCACTTGCTCCAGTCGCCCTCGGGAACGACGTCCATGTGGGCCATCATGAAGACGGGAAGAGCCTTCGACTTGCCGGTCCCCTTCCAGTGGAAGAGCAGGCCCGCCTTGCCGACGACCTCATGCTCGAGCTTTTCCGCGATGAGCGGATAGGTCTTGAGGATGTAGTCGTGGAGCCCGAAGAAGGGGGTCCAGTCGGTGTCCGCCTCGTGATCCTTGGAAAGGGTCGCGAACTTCACGGCGCCGGAAAGGTGCTCGGCGCAGCGCTGGGGGATTATCTCATAGATCATTTTTTACCTCCTTGCCGGTCGCGTAAAGGGCATGAGCCCCGTACGCGATCTTCATATATGATCCTAAAACTTATACTGTATTATTCCGCGTACGTCCGCGTGTCTTCGTCAGAACACCAGCTGCACCAGCAGCATGTAGCAGGCCGTCCCAAGAGCGATGCTAA
>JAEEIC010000103.1 GCA_016281165.1 Bacillota bacterium
AGAAGGCTCGAGGAGGGCATAGACATAGGCGACGACAGGCCCGCCCTGCCCGCCAAAGTCGCCGCGGAAGATGAAAAAGCCCCCCAGACGGTGATGCTCACCGTGACCGAGGGACGTTTCCATCAGGTAAAACGCATGTTCATGGCGGTGGGAAAGCCGGTGCTGAGGCTCTCGCGCGAGAGCTTCGGGCCGCTGACGCTCGATCCCGCCCTCTCGCCCGGAGACTACAGGGAGCTGAGCGCGGAGGAGCTCGCCGCTCTTTCGGCCTGCGCCGGGCCTAGAGCAGAGCCCTGATATCCGCCGTGAGCTTCGCCGCCAGGGCTTCCGCCTCAGCGGCGAGAGCCTCCGCCTCCGCGAGATATGCGGAGGCTTTTTCTTCGTCCAGACCGGGGGCGTTGATCATGACGTTCATATGGGCCCCGTCCAGGCAGGCCTTGAGCCCCAGGATTCCGCAGCCCACGTCGCTGGCGCAGGCGGTGTTGAAGCTGCCGACCAGCTTTTCAGCGGTCTTAAGGCCCCTGAGAGCGAGCTCCATGGTCCCAAGAGGCACCTGAGTAGCGTACTCGGTGGCTTCCTTTACGGCCGCCCTGCGCAGCTTCTTGTTCTCGTCCGTGTCCCTGGGGAGCCTGAAGGCCGCCGCGATGCGGCCGTAGGCCTCGGTATCGGTATCGATCTGGGCCGTGAGCTCTTTGCACAGAGAGTCCGCCTCGGCGGCGACCTCCCTGCACACCGGGTGGAAGGCCTCGAGCTTCGCCTTGCCGAGGGTGAGCTTCGCCACCATGGCGATCAGGCCCGCGCCCTGGGCCCCGCAGAGGGCCGAGGCGGAACCGCCGCCCGGGGCGGGAGCGTCGGAAGAGACGAGCTCAAGATAATCGTTTACGTTCATTTCGATGAGTTTCATGTTCTTTTTCGCCGGAGGCTCCCGGCATTCTCCTTTTCTCTGCTCGCGCCGCTTACTCTGCTTCTTTTATATCAGTTCCCTGCCGGCCTGAAATGCCTTGCCGGCGATATCGCCCAGCCGGAAATACTCTCCCGTGCAGATGCTGAAGATCAGGGGATCGGCCTTCTTCGGGTCGAGCTTTCCCTCTGTCAGGACCGACTCGTCCACCGATACGTTCACTATCTCGCCGAAGGTGTGGCAGTGCTCGGGCTCGTAGGATATGAGCTCGCACTCGAGGCAGACGGGCAGCTCCTCGACGAGGGGAGCGTTGACGTGGGGCGCCTTCACGAGGTGCAGGCCCGATCTCTCGATCTTGTCGGGAACGTCGTTGCCGGAGACTATGCCCACGTAATCGCAGGGGATCATCTGATCCGCGGTGGCGAAGCTGACGGTGAAGGCTCTGGTCTTCAGGAAGTTCTTCACGGTCCTGTGCTCGGGGGAAAGGCAGAGGAAGACCTGGTGGTCGTCCCCCACTCCGCCCCAGGCGGCGTTCATCAGGTCGGGCTTTCCGTCTTCATCGTAGGTGCCGATGATCAGCACGGGCTGGGGATATATCCAAGGCTTGTTTCCGATGTCTTTGCGCATTTCGTTCCTCCTGTTCTCGCGACTGCTGTAAAAAATATTTCATATCTTCGGGCGCCTCATCGCTGACTGACTGGGGCCGCGGGTCCTGCCGCTCGGGGTCAGCGCTCTTCGGCGCTCCCTTTGGCCTTCTCTTCTTTCTCCGCGAAGTACCTGACCACGCTCTCGGCCACGGCCAGGTTCATGCCCGGAGCCTCGGCCAGCTTTTCGGCCCCGGCCTCCTTGATGGCGTCCACGCTGCCGAAATAGGTGAGCAGCGAGAGCTTGCGCTTTTCGCCTATACCGGGTATGCCGTCGAGCACCGAGCGGCTCATCTCCTTGCCCCTCAGGCGGTGATGATAATCGATGGCGAAGCGGTGGACCTCCTCCTGTATGGTCCCCACGTAGGCGTAGAGCTCGCGCCTGCTCTTCAGGTCGAACTCCTCGTCGCCGAAGAGTATGGCCCGGGTGCGGTGCTTGTCGTCCTTGACCATGCCCGCGACCGGGATGTCGAGCTTAAGCGCTCTCAGCACCGCCTGGGCCGCGTGGACCTGGCCCGCTCCTCCGTCCATGAGTATCAGGTCCGGGAGCTCGGTGAAGCCGGGAGTGCCGTCCACGGCGTTCTTGAAGCGCCTGAAGAGGACCTCCATGAGGCTCCCCGTGTCGTCGGGGCCTTCGACCGTCTTGATCTTGAAGCGCCTGTAGGCCTGCTTCATGGGCCGGCCGTCATAGAAGACCACCATGCCTCCGACCGAGTCGACCCCGTTTATATTCGATATATCGTATGACTCTATCCTGTGCGTGGAGGCGGCGAGCTGCCCGCCCAGAAGGCTGGCAAGGCCGGTCTTCACGGCCTGCTCCTTCTCGAGCTGGCGGCGGGTCCTGTCGTCGATGTCCTTGAGCATCTCGTTGACGTCCTTGCGCACCAGATCCATCAGGGCCTTCTTCTCTCCCCTGGCGGGGACCAGCAGCTCCACCCTGGAGCCCCTCCGCTGCGAGAGCCACTCCTCGAGCAGCGGCCCGTCCGCGGGCATCGAGGCCACCATGATCTCCTTGGGTATCATGACGTTGTCGAAATAATACTGGCGTATGAACTGCGAGCATATCTCCTCGCGGCTGCCGGGGATGTCGTTTCCCAGATAGAAGCTCTCGCGGCCGGAGAGCTTGCCGTCTCTCACGGTGAAGAGCACCGCGTGTATGCCCGAAAGGCCCTGGGTCATGAGCACTATATCGATGTTCTCGGGCCTGGAGAGCACCACCCTCTGCTTCTGGTTGACGGCCTCGACGGCCTGCAGATAGTCGCGCCACAGAGCCGCCTCCTCGAAGTTCATCTCCTCCGAGGCCTTCTCCATGCGCTTCTTCATCTCCTGCTCAAGGCTGCGATCCCTGCCCTGCAGGAAATCGCAGACCTTGTCGATCAGCTCCATGTATTCCTTCTTGTCGACCCCGCCCTGGCAGACCCCGCGGCAGCGCTTGATGTGGTAGTTGAGGCAGGGAGCGAAGCCGGGCCCGAAGCTCTCGGCCGCGCAGCGCTTGAGGCTGTAGAAGTCGTTGAGCAGGTCGATTATGGTGGTCACCGC
>JAEEIC010000104.1 GCA_016281165.1 Bacillota bacterium
CAGGGCGGGGAAGAAGCCTATAATAATCTCGACCAGAGGCGACAGCCTGACCGAGATCTACAAGGAAAGGCCCATGGACTACATCGAGTGCGGCAGCGCGGACGAGTGCAACGAGAGGGCTCTCGAGGTGATCGCCAGGAACGAGCACGACATAGTGCTCTGCTATAACGCCAACTTCGACAGCACCATGCACCGCAACGGCCCCGAGGCGGAGATATCCCTCGCCCAGCTCGATCACAACGCGAAGGCCTTCGAGTCCCTGTGCGCGGCGGCGGACAAGGCCTGGGCCGGCTTCGACAGGGTCTACACCTTCCTGCCCGACCACGGCTGCCACGAGATCGACGGGGATCTGGGGAGCCACGGCCTCGATATGCCCGAGGATATGAACATAATCCACTTCTACGGCTTCAGAAAAGGCAGCAGATAAGGACGGATATCTATACAAATTTCAGATAGAGACCGCCTTATCTATCGCTTATTGATATATTTTCTACATATTGTTGTTATCCTTCCCGGAGGCCCACAAGATACATGGGCCTCTATTTTATTATCGCTCTGAATAATGAGACGCCCGGGGCAGTTGTTCACCTTTGCCCTGAGAAAGCTCTTGATTCAAAGTCCGGGATGCCTTAAAATACAAGGGCTGCGGGCTTTTAAAAATTTTTCGGAAAATCGAAAAAAAAGCTTGCATTCCGCGAGGACCCGTTGTATATTTGTAGAGCTTGCTTGAGGAGGACTATGCCCTTAAAGCTTAGGCCCTCCATGGCCAAGACGCAGAAAGTTGCTGTGCTATCAGGGAATTTCTGCCGAGAATTGTCTGCCCCCGAGGCGGGCGAAGGAGTTCTCGCTTGTTTTTGCATGAGTGAGCAATCAGGAAACGCGCGGCTGCGTGTACCAAGTCCCCTGAGTTGCGGGGAAGAGGTCCGAAAGCCCGCGAAGACCGCAAAAGCAGGCGGAACGCGACCTCGCACAGAATAGCGAAAATGTGCGCAAACAAAGGAGCCCAGGCTCCGCAGCAAAAAGCAAACGCAAAGGAGAGAATCAGAAAATGAGTAACCAGAAGATCAGGATCAGGCTCAAGGCTTACGACCACAAGGCACTGGATCAGTCCGCAGCCAGGATCGTCGAGGCCGCCAAGAAGACCGGCGCCGACGTCTCCGGACCCATCCCCCTTCCCACCGAAAAGGAAGTCGTGACCATCCTCAGAGCGGTTCACAAGTACAAGGACAGCCGTGAACAGTTCGAGCAGAGGACCCACAAGAGACTGATCGATATCCTCAACCCGACCGCCAAGACCATGGACACTCTGACCAAGATGGACATGCCCGCCGGTGTGGATATCGCCATCAAACTGTAAGTACCCACGGTAACGATAGATTACTAACGTACTTAGTATGATCGCCTGAAGCGATCCGCTGTAAGAACTTAGGAGGAAAAAGAAAGTATGAAAGCGATTTTGGGAAAGAAGATCGGCATGACCCAGATCTTTTCCGAAGCGGGACAGATCATTCCCGTAACTGTCATCGAGGCCGGCCCCGCTGTGGTCACCCAGGTCAAGACAGTTGAAAATGACGGCTACTGCGGCGTACAGATCGGTTTTGAAGATCAGAAGGCCCAGAGGATGAACAAGCCCGAGAAAGGCCACTTCGACAAGGCCGGCGTCACCTACAAGAAACACCTGGCAGAGTTCAGACCCGAAGAGGGCGAGACCTACGAAGTAGGACAGGTCATCACCGTGGAAGCCTTCGAGCCCGGCGTCAAGCTCGACATCACCGGCACTTCCAAGGGTAAGGGCACCCAGGACAACATCAAGAGGAATCATCACAGAAGAGGCCCCATGAGCCACGGCTCCAAGCACAAGAGACTGCCCGGCGGTCTGGCCGCAGCCACCTATCCCTCCAGAGTCTTCAAGGGCAACAAGGCCCCCGGAAGAATGGGAAGAGACACTGTGACCGTGCAGAACCTCGAACTGGTAAAAGTTATTGCAGACAGGAACCTGATGCTCGTTAAGGGCGCTGTCCCCGGAAACAAGGGCGGACTTCTCCGCATCCGGACAGCCGTCAAGGGACAGGGCAAATAGCGAGACTGAAAGGAGGAAGTCCCAATGGCAGAAGTAAAAGTGCTGACTATGGCCGGAGCCGAGGCCGGAACTCTCGAACTCAAGGATTCCGTCTTCGCCATCGAGCCCAATGAATACGCGGTACACGAAGTAGTAAAGAATTATCTGGCTAACCAGAGGCAGGGCACCCAGTCCGCCAAGACCAGAGGAGAGGTCCGCGGAGGAGGCAGAAAGCCTTTCAGACAGAAGGGCACCGGCCGTCACAGGCAGGGAAGCTCCACCGATCCTACCCAGGTAGGCGGCGGCGTGGTATTCGCCCCCAAGCCCAGGAGCTACAGATACAGCGTCCCCAGGAAAGTAAGAAGACTCGCGATGCTGTCCATGCTCTCCAGCAAGCTGGCTGACGGCGAGATGATCGTCGTCGACGAGATGAGCTTCGAGAAGCCCAGCACCAAGGAAATGATAAAGACCCTCAAGAATCTGGGAGCCGCCAAGAAGGCCCTCATCGTCACCGGAAACGTGGACGAGAACGTCATGAAGAGCGCCGCCAACATCCCCGGCGTGCAGGTATCCTGGGTCGGTCAGATGAACGTATATGAGATCATCAACCACAGCAGCTTCATCCTCACCAAGGATGCCGCTCAGAAGATCGAGGAGGTATACGCATAATGAAATCCGCTTATGACATCATCAAGTGCCCCCTGGTCTCTGAGAAGAGCATGGACGACGCACAGGAAAGAAAGTACACCTTCAAGGTCGACGCCAAGGCCACCAAGACCCAGATCAAGGACGCTGTCGAAGAGATCTTCGGCGTGGACGTCGTCAGGGTCAACACCGCCCGCTACGACGGCAAGATGAAGAGACAGGGCACTACTCAGGGCAGGACCCCCGCCTACAAGAAGGCCATCGTATTCGTCTCCGAGACCAGCAAGACCATCGAGTTCTTCGAAGGACTCTAAAGAGGAGGAGAAAAAATGGGAATCAAGAAATATAAACCGACTACTCCAGGCCTGAGAGGCATGACCGTCTCCACCTTCGAAGAGATCACCGCCGACAGACCTGAAAAGTCCCTGACCGTCTCTCTCAAGAAGAACGCCGGCAGGAACAACCGCGGCGCCATCACCGTCCGTCACAGAGGCGGCGGCAGCAGGCGCAGGTACAGGATCATCGACTTCAAGAGACTGAAGGACGATATCCCCGCCACCGTAAAGACCATCGAATACGATCCCAACCGCAGCGCCAACATCGCTCTCGTATGCTACGCTGACGGCGAGAAGAGATACATCATCGCTCCCGAAGGCTTAAAGGTCGGAGACGTCATCTACAGCGGCGAGACCGCGGATATCAAGATCGGAAACACCCTTCCCCTCGCGAATATCCCCCTCGGTACCCTGATCCACAACGTCGAGCTCAAGCCCGGCAAGGGCGCCCAGCTCTGCAGAGCGGCCGGCAACGCCGCCCAGCTCATGGCCAAGGAAGATGATTACGCTCAGGTGAGACTGCCGTCCGGCGAGGTCCGCAGGATCAGCATGAAGTGCAGAGCCACCATCGGCGAGGTCGGAAACATCGATCACGAGCTCGTATCCATCGGCAAGGCCGGACGCACCAGGCACATGGGCATCCGTCCCACCGTCCGCGGCTCGGTCATGAACCCCAATGATCACCCCCACGGCGGCGGCGAGGGCAAGGCGCCCGTCGGCCGTCCCGGTCCCGTAACTCCCTGGGGCAAGCCTGCTCTCGGTTATAAGACCAGAAAGAAGAACAAGGCAAGCGATCAGTACATCGTTAAGAGAAGAAATCAGAAGTAATCAGGGAGGACAATTAAATGAGCAGATCACTTAAGAAAGGCCCGTTCGTCGATATGAAGCTTCTGAAGGCTATCGATGACATGAACGCTGCCAACGACAAGAAGGTCATCAAGACCTGGTCCAGATCCTCTACGATCTTTCCGCAGATGATCGGACATACCATCGCCGTTTATGACGGCCGCAAGCACATCCCCGTGTACGTAACGGAAGATATGGTCGGACACAAGCTCGGCGAGTTTGCTCCCACCAGAACGTTCAGAGGACACGCGAACTCCTCTAAGGTCAAGTAGGAAGGAGATAGAACAATGGAAGCAAAAGCAGTTGCCAAATATGTGAGAATGTCTCCGTCCAAGCTCAAGCCGGTCGCCGACCTGGTGAGAGGCAAGGATCTTAAGGAGGCGCAGACCATCCTCAAGTTCACCCCCGGAAAGAGCGCCGAGCTGGTCGAGAAGGTCGTCCAGTCCGCGGCGGCCAATGCCGAGAACAACTTCGAGATGGATCCCGCGAATTGCTACGTCGCCGAGATCTACGTGAACCAGGGCCCCACCATGAAGCGCTGGAGAGCCGGAGCTCAGGGCAGAGCCGGAAAGATCCTCAAGAGAAGCAGTCACATCGGCGTAGTTATTAAGGAAAGGTAATCGGGAGGATATACAATGGGTCAGAAAGTAAGTCCCCATGGATTCAGAGTAGGCGTCATTCAGGACTGGGATTCCAAGTGGTACGCCAATAAGAAGAATTTCTCTGATTACCTGGTAGAAGACAACAAGGTCAGAGAATTCGTAAAGAAGAGGCTCTTCGCTGCCGGCGTCTCCAAGGTCGTCATCGAGAGAGCGGCCGAGAATCAGATGAGAGTCTCCGTGCTCACCGCCAAGCCCGGTATGGTCATCGGACGCGGCGGAGACGGCATCGATCAGCTGAAGAACGAGCTTGAGAAGCTCACCGGCAAGAAGATCTCCGTCAATATCGTCGAGCTCAAGCGCCCCGACGCCGACGCCCAGCTGACCGCCGAGAACATCGCCCAGGCTCTGGAGAAGAGGACCTCCTTCAGAAGAGCGATGAAGCAAGCCATCCAGAGGGCCATGAAGGCCGGCGCCAAGGGCATCAAGGTGGTCATCAGCGGCCGCGTAGGCGGAGCTGAGATCGCCAGAAGCGAAAAATACAGCGAAGGCAATGTTCCCCTTCACACTCTGCGCGCCAACATCGACTACGGCTTCACCGAGGCTGACACCCAGTACGGACGCATAGGCGTCAAGGTCTGGATCAACGCCGGCGAAGTCCTGAGCAAGGAGCTCGTCCCCTCCATCGTCGAGGAGACCGAGAACAAGAGAGAGCGCGGAAACAGGCGCGAAGGCCGCGGCAGGAGAGACGGCGAGAGAAGAGAGCGCCGTGACCGCGACGGCCGCGGAGACCGCAGAGGCAGGTTCGAGGAAAAGGAAGTCAAGAAGTTCGAGAACCCCCGCAAGCGTCCCGTCAAGCCCCAGGCTCCCGCTGAGCCCGCAGAAGCTGAAGCACCCGCAGAAACAGCCGAGACTGCTCCTGCAGAAGAGTAAACGGAAGGAGGAAACATGCCATGTTAATGCCCAAGCGTGTTAAATACAGAAGGCAGCACAGAGGCAGAATGAAGGGCATCGCCACCAAGGGCAACACCGTCACCTACGGGACCTACGGACTCGTAGCCGCCGAGTGCGCCTGGATCACCGCCAACCAGATCGAGGCTGCCCGTATCGCCATGACCAGATATATCAAGAGAGGCGGACAGGTCTACATCAAGATCTTCCCCCACAAGCCCGTCACCAAGAAGCCCGCTGAAGTACGTATGGGTTCCGGAAAAGGTGCTCCCGAGTACTGGGTAGCCGTCGTCAAGCCCGGCAGAGTGATGTTCGAGATCGCGGGAGTCCCCGAGGCCGACGCCAAGGAAGCTATGCGCCTCGCGTCCCACAAGCTGCCGATCAAGTGCAAGTTCGTAGTCAAGGATGGTGAAGCATAATGAAGATCGAATCGATAAGAAAGATGAGCCAGACCGAGCTTGCCGCCGAAGAGATGAAGCTCAAGAAGGAGCTTTTCAACCTGCGTTTCCAGCATGTCACCGGCCAGCTCGAGAATCCCCTCAGGATGAAGGAGCTCAAGAAGGACATCGCCAGAGTCAAGACTGTCATGAGAGAGAACGATCTCAAGGCAGCGAGAGAATAGCTGAAAGGAGGATGAAGATATGTCTGAAGAAAGAAATCTCAGAAAGACCAGAGTAGGTATCGTTACCAGCGACAAGATGGAGAAGACCATAGTCGTCGCTACCGAAGAATCCCGTCGTCATTCTCTTTACGGTAAGTCTCAGAAGATCACCAAGAAGTATATGGCGCATGACGAGAACAACGAGTGCCAGATCGGCGACAAGGTCGAGATCATGGAGACCAGGCCTCTGTCCAAGAACGTGAGATGGAGACTCGTCAGGATCGTTGAGAAGGCTAAGTAAGGAGGCACCAGATGATCCAGAATGAAACAAGACTGAAGGTCGCTGACAACTCGGGCGCGAAGGAGCTCCTCTGCATCCGTATCCTCGGCGGCACCGGTCGTAAATACGCAAACATCGGCGACATCATCGTGTGTGCCGTTAAGGACGCGACCCCCGGCGGTCAGGTCAAGAAGGGCGACGTCGTCAAGGCCGTCATCGTAAGATCCGCCACCGGCGCCAGAAGAATGGACGGCAGCTACGTGAAGTTCGACCAGAACGCCGCCGTCATCATCAGAGAAGACAAGACTCCCATCGGCACCCGTATCTTCGGGCCGGTGGCGAGAGAGCTGAGAGACAAGGGCTTCATGAAGATCGTATCCCTTGCTCCGGAAGTACTGTAGGAGGTACTGATTATGAGGATCAGAAAAGATGATACCGTCCTGGTAATCGCCGGAAAAGACAAGGGCAAGAAGGGCAAGGTCCTTCGCGTCGACGCCAAGAACGAGCGCGTATACGTAGAGGGCGTGAACATCCAGACCAGACACGCCAAAGCCCAGCAGAACCAGCCTGCCGAGATCCGCAAGATCGAAGGCCCCATCCATGTTTCCAACGTTATGTACTGGGACAACAAGGCCAAGGCCGCGACCCGCATCGGATACATCTACGAGAACGGTCACAAGAAGAGAGTATCCAAGAAGACCGGTCAGGTCATAGACTAGTTGAAAGGAGAAAACAATAATGTCAGCAAGACTGAGAGAAAAGTATAAAGCTGAAGTTTTCCCCGCGCTCAAGGAAAAGTTTCAGTACGAGAACGTTATGATGGTCCCCAAGCTCGAGAAGATCACTCTCAACATGGGCCTCGGCGACTGCAAGGACAACCCCAAGCTCCAGGAGCTGGCCGTCAAGGAGATGGCCATGATCGCGGGACAGGCTCCCGTCGTGACCAAGTCCAGAAAGTCCATCGCTAACTTCAAGGTAAGAGAAGGCATGACCGTCGGCTGCAAGGTCACCCTGCGCGGAGACCGCATGTACGAGTTCGCCGACAAGCTCTTCAACATCGCTCTTCCCAGAGTAAGGGACTTCAAGGGCGTCAACAAGAACTCCTTCGACGGGCGCGGAAACTACTCCATGGGCGTCAAGGAACAGCTGATCTTCCCCGAGATCGTTTACGATCAGGTCGAGAAGGTCAGGGGCATGGATATCGTATTCACCACCACGGCAAAGACCGACGAGGAAGCCAGAGCCCTGCTCGAGCTTCTGGGAATGCCGTTTGAGAAGTAGGAGGTCAGGCATGGCAAAAACATCTCTCAAGGTTAAGCAGAAGAGAACTCCCAAGTACTCCACTCAGGCTTACAACCGCTGCAAGATCTGCGGAAGACCTCATGCTTATTTAAGAAAGTACGGCATCTGCCGTATATGCTTCAGAGAACTGGCTTACAAGGGTGAGATCCCCGGCGTCAAGAAGGCCAGCTGGTAGTCAGAGGAAGGAGGTACCTATCGATGACTATGACCGATCCTGTAGCAGATATGCTCACCAGAATCAGAAACGCCAACACTGCGGGTCACGCCACTGTTGACATCCCCGCTTCTAAGATAAAGAAGAACATCGCTGAGATCCTTCTGAAGGAAGGCTACATCAAGGGCTTCGAGATCGTTGAAGGAGAAGTCCAGGACACCATCAGGGTCCAGATGAAGTACGCCAGCGACAAGGCAAGAGTTATAACCGGTATCCAGAGGATCTCCAAGCCCGGACTCAAGGTCTACGTAAAGGCCGACGAAGTCCCCAGAGTGCTCGGAGGACTCGGTATCGCCATCATCTCCACCTCCAGCGGCCTGATCACCGACAAGGAAGCCAGGAAACTGGGCGTGGGCGGAGAAGTAGTCTGCTACGTTTGGTAATAAGGAAAGGAGTAACAAATGTCCAGAATAGGAAAACTGCCTGTGACTGTTCCTGCCGGCGTTGAGGTCACCGTAAGTGATCGCAATCTTGTTACCGTAAAGGGCCCCAAGGGCACCCTGAGCGAGCAGATCAGCACACTCATCAAGATCGACCAGGAAGAGGGCAAGGTCAAGCTGAGCCCCGTCAACGGGAGCCGCGAAGCTAATATGCAGTACGGTCTCGCCAGGTCCCTGGTAAACAATATGGTCCACGGCGTCACCGTCGGCTACGAGAAGAAGCTCGAGATGACCGGCGTGGGCTACAGAGCCGAGAAGAAGGGCAAGGACCTCGTGATGCAGCTGGGTTATTCCCACCCCGTGATCATGACCGATCCCGAGGGCATCGAGACCCTCTGCCCCAGCGCCACCGAGATCACCGTCAAGGGCGCCAGCAAGGCTCAGGTCGGCAATTACGCCGCCGTCATCCGTGCCTGGAGAGCTCCCGAACCCTATAAGGGCAAGGGCATCCACTATGTCGGCGAGTACATCCGCCGCAAAGAAGGCAAGACCGGTAAGTAGAGGAGGAGTTAGGATATGGCTAAGAACAGCAGAAATGATAATCGTGTCGCCAGACACGAGAGAGTCAGGAAAAACGTATTCGGAACTCCCGAGATGCCCAGACTCTGCGTTTTCAGAAGCTCCAAGAACATCTATGCTCAGATCATAGACGACGTCAACGGCAAGACCCTGTGCGCGGCCTCCACTCTTGACAGCGAAGTCAAGGCGCAGGCAGCCTACGGCGGCAACAAGGCCGCCGCCAAGCTGGTGGGCGAGCTCATCGGCAAGAGGGCCAAGGACGCCGGTATCGAGACCGTTTGCTTTGACAGAGGCGGATACCTCTATCACGGCAGAGTGCAGGAGCTGGCAGATGGCGCTAGAGCCGCCGGCCTGAATTTCTAAGGAGGAGAACAGTAATGCGTAACATAGATGTCTCCAAGCTTGATCTCAAAGAATCCATCGTGAACATCAGAAGGGTCACCAAGGTCGTCAAGGGCGGCAAGAACTCCAGGTTCAGCGTCACCGTAGTCGTCGGCGACAGCGACGGTCACGTCGGTCTGGGCCTCGGCAAGTCCGTCGAGATCCCCGAGGCCGTCAGAAAGGCCAGCGAGGACGCCAAGAAGTCCATGATCACTGTCCCCATGGTGGGGACCACTGTTCCCCACAAGACTCTGGGCGTATTCGGAGCAGGCAAGGTCCTGATCATGCCCGCCGCTCCCGGTACCGGAGTCATCGCCGGCGGCGCCGCACGCACAGTGCTCGAGTACGCAGGCATCAAGGACGTAAGAGCCAAGTCCCTGGGTTCCAGCAACGCCGGAAACGTGGCCTACGCCACCATCGCGGGCCTCAAGCAGCTCAAGACCATCGAAGAGGTGGCCGCGCTGAGAGGTCTTACCAAGGAAGAGATCCTGGGATAGGAGGAGACCACAATGCTTAAGATAACACTCGTAAAGAGCACCATAGGCTCCACCCCTTATCAGAAGAAAGTAGTTGAAGCTCTCGGACTCAAGAAGCTCAACCACAGCGTCGAGCTTCCCGATACCCCTCAGACCAGAGGCGCAGTGAGCAAGGTTTCTCACCTCCTGAAGGTTGAAGAGCTCTAAAGGGAGGTAGAAAGAATGAAACTCAGCGAATTAAAGAAGCCCGAAGGCTCCACTTTCAAGGCAAAGAGAAAGGGCAGAGGCACCGCGAGCGGCAACGGCACTACCGCGGGCCGCGGCATGAACGGCCAGAAGTCCAGGAGCGGAGTCGGTCTGCGTCTCGGATTCGAAGGCGGCCAGATGCCCCTCTACAGACGTATCCCCAAGAGAGGATTCACCAATCACTGGAAGGTCGATTACACCCCCGTCAACGTCGAAGCTCTCAACATCTTCGAGGACGGTACCGTCGTCACCCCCGAGATGATGATGGACAAGGGTCTCGCCAAGTCCGTCACCGGCGGCATCAAGATCCTGGGCGAGGGCGAGCTCAGCAAGAAGCTCACCGTTCAGGCCCAGAAGTTCAGCAACAGCGCTATCGACAAGATCGTCGCTGCGGGAGGAAAGGCTGAGGTGGTCTAATGGGTATGCTCCAGACGATGAAGCAGGCTTGGAAGATCCCTGAGATGAGGAAGAAGATGATCTACACCCTCGTCATGATGGTGGTCTTCCGCCTCGGCTCCAACATCCCGGTACCCGGAATCAACCGCGCCCTGCTCACCAATATGTTCGATTCGAACGATGCGGGTCTGTTCGGACTCTTCAACCTGTTCTCAGGCGGGTCCTTCCAGAACTTCACCATCTTCGCGCTGAGCATCACGCCCTACATCACTTCGTCCATTATACTGCAGCTGCTCACCGTGGCTATCCCCAAGCTGGAAGAGCTGAGCAAGCAGGGCGAAGAGGGCAGACGCAAGATCGCGGCTCTCACCAGGTATATAACCATCGCTCTGGCACTTATTCAGGCCATAGGTTACACCTTCGGACTCTTCGGAAATGTGCTGTCCGACAACAGCCTGCTCTCCAAGATCGTCATCATCCTCTGCCTCATCGCAGGAACCACCTTCCTGATGTGGCTGGGTGAGAGGATCAACGACAAGGGCATAGGCAACGGCATCTCGCTGATAATCTTTGCCGGTATCGTTTCCAGGGTCCCGACCACCATCACCAACACCTTCACGAAGCTCAGCTCCGGCCAGGCTTCGATCATCTCGGTCATCCTGTTCGTCATCTTCGCCCTGCTCATCATCGTGGGCATCATCATGGTCGAAGAGGGCGTAAGGAAGATCCCCGTGCAGTACGCCAAGAGAGTCGTAGGACGCAAGATGTACGGCGGGCAGAGCACCCACATCCCCATGAAGGTCAACCAGGCGGGAGTCATCCCCGTGATCTTCGCGGTGTCCATACTGCAGCTGCCCAACACCATCGCCTACATGGCGCCCGGTTCCAAGTTCGCAGCCTTCGCGACCAAGTACCTGAGCTCCTCCGGCAACCCCGGCGTGTACATCTTCGGCGTGCTGGAGATACTGCTCATCATCGCCTTCACCTATTTCTACGCGGCCATCAGCTACAATCCCGCTGATATCGCGGATCAGATGAAGACCAACGGCGGATTCATCCCCGGCATCCGTCCGGGCAAGCCGACCGCCGATTACATCAGGAAGGTGAGCTCCAGGCTCAACTTCGTGAGCGCCATATTCCTCGCCATCGTCGCGACCCTGCCGACCGTCCTCAACCAGCTTACTTCGCTGTCCATAGGCTTCGGCGGCACCTCTCTGATCATAGCCATAGGCGTCGCTCTCGACACCATGAAGCAGATCGAGACCATGATGGTGATGCGCAACTACAGCGGATTCCTCAAGTAAAACGGAGGCACAGAGAATGAAACGCGTTGTTTTGCTCGGTCCCCCGGGAGCCGGAAAGGGCACCCAGGCTGAAGGGATCTCGAAAAAGTACGATATACCGCACATCTCCACCGGAGACATCTTCCGCGCCAACATCAAGGGAGAGACTCCGCTGGGCCTCAAGGTACGCAAGTATCTTGATTCGGGACTCCTCGTTCCCGACGAGCTGGTATGTGAAGTCGTGGAAGACCGCGTCATGCAGCCTGACTGTGCAAACGGTTACCTGCTGGACGGTTTCCCCAGAACAGTTCCTCAGGCCCGCTTCTTCGACGAATTTCTCGCGAAGAGGGGCGAGGAGCTCGATAAAGTCATAGACATCGTGGTAGACGAAAAGATCCTCATGGACCGCATGACCGGAAGACGGGTATGCAGGCAGTGCGGAAAGCCTTATCACATCGTCACCATGCCCCCCAAGGTCGAGGGCGTGTGCGACGTCTGCGGAGGCGAGGTCTATCAGAGGAGCGACGACAGCCCCGAGACGGTCATGAACCGTTTCAAGGTCTATGACGAACAGACAAGTCCTCTCACCGAATACTACAGGGGAGAAGGCAAGCTCGCGCCCGTCGACGGCGCCGGCTCCGTCCCCGAAGTCTTCAGTGCCATATGCGCCCTTTTGGGAGAATAAAACATGATCGTGCTCAAATCAAAGGATGAGATAGAGATCATGGCTCAGGCGGCGGCGGTCACGGCGAACATGCTGGCCGAGCTGCCCCAGATCATCGAGCCCGGCGTCAGTACGAAGGATATCGACAGCTGGGTAGAGAAATACATCCGAAAACACGGCATGAAGCCCGCGTTCAAGGGCTACGGCGGTTTCCCCGCCAGCGCCTGCATCTCGGTGAACGAAGAAGTCATCCACGGTATCCCTTCAAAGAGGAGGATCCTCCGCGAAGGGGATATCGTGAGCGTAGACCTCGGTACCGTTTACAAAGAGTATTATTCGGACGCGGCAAGGACCTATCCGGTAGGCGCGGTCAGCGATGAGCATGCGAAGCTGATCAGAGCAGCCGAGGAGAGCTTTTTCGAAGGTCTCAGATACTGCAGAAAAGGCAACCGTCTCGGCGACGTATCCCACGCCATCCAGACCTTTGTCGAGGCTCAGGGCTTCGGCGTGATCAGGGACTATGTGGGGCACGGAGTCGGCAGAAATCTTCACGAGGATCCCCAGGTCCCCAATTACGGCAAAGCCGGACACGGACCTCTCCTCACTCCGGGCATGGTACTGGCGATCGAGCCCATGATCTGCGCCGGAGACTACGATTGCAGAGTGCTCTCCAATGACTGGACTGTCGTGACCGTTGACGGCTCGTGGGCAGCTCATTACGAGAACACCGTGGTCATCACCGAAGATGAGCCCAGACTGCTCACGCTTCTTGACGGCAGGCAGTAGCACAGTCATAAAGGAGGACGTTTGATGGCGAAGAACGACAGTATAGAGGTATTCGGCAAAGTGCTTGAAGCCCTGCCCAACGCCATGTTCAAGGTAAAGCTTGAAAACGGTTTTGAGGTATTGGCGCACATCTCCGGCAAGATGAGGGTGAATTACATCCGCATCCTTCCCGGGGACAGGGTGAGAGTGGAGCTCAGCCCCTACGATCTTACCCGCGGCAGGATAACCTGGAGAGACAAGTAGCCTATATCAGGAGGAAAAAATGAAAGTCAGAAGCTCAGTTAAGCCTATCTGCGAAAAGTGCAAGGTGATCAAGAGGAACGGCAAGGTCATGGTCATCTGCGAGAACCCCAAGCACAAGCAGGTACAGGGCTAGATGCAGAATATAACCCGTTCTGTCATCTCCTAACAAGGTATTGTGTGCCGGCGGGCTATGGTCCGGGTTGGCACAGAAATTATAATTTATAGTTGCAGTACAACAGGAGGTATACTAAATGGCTCGTATAGCCGGTGTCGATTTACCCAGAGAAAAGAGAGTGGAAATCGGACTTACCTACATTTACGGTATCGGCCTTCCCACTTCCAAGGCCATTCTCGAGAAGGCCGGGGTAGATCCGAATACCAGAGTCAAGGATCTTTCCGAAGAAGAGGCTGGTGCCATCAGAAGGATCATTGATGCCGAATACATGGTAGAGGGCGATCTCAGGAGAGACGTTTCGCTGAATATCAAGCGTCTGCAGGAGATCGGCTGTTACAGAGGCGTCCGTCACAGAAGAGGACTTCCCGTCCGCGGTCAGAACACCAAGAACAACAGCCGCACCAGGAAGGGTCCCAAGAAGACTGTCGGCCGCAAGAAGAAGGAGAAGTAAGGAGGTAAGCTGAGATGGCAACAGTAAAGAAAGCTGTACGCAAGAAGAAGAGAGAACGCAAGAACATTGAAAGCGGTCAGGCACATATCCAGGCTTCCTTCAATAACACTCTCGTGACCCTCACCGATCTTTCCGGCAACGCCATTTCATGGTGCAGCGCCGGCTCCCTCGGTTTCAAGGGATCCAGAAAGTCCACCCCCTTCGCCGCTCAGATGGCCGCCGAAGAGGCCGCCAAGGGCGCCGTCGAGCAGGGTCTCAAGACCGTTGAAGTCTACGTAAAGGGCCCCGGTTCAGGCAGAGAAGCCGCGATCAGAGCTCTGCAGAGCGCAGGACTTCAAGTCACCATGATCAAGGACATCACTCCTATTCCTCACAACGGCTGCAGACCGCCGAAGAGAAGAAGAGTGTAGTAAGGGAGGACGAAAGATATGGCAAGATATACAGGACCTTCCTGCAAGCTTTGCAGAAGAGAAGGACAGAAGCTGTTCCTCAAGGGCGAGCGCTGCTACAGCGGCAAGTGCGCGATGGAGAAGAGATCCTACGCCCCCGGCCAGCACGGACAGAACAGGAA
>JAEEIC010000105.1 GCA_016281165.1 Bacillota bacterium
GCAACGCCTCCCTCAACTTCATGTACGACTGCATCATGAGAGCGGAGATGGTCGGCGTCTTGGGCGGCGACAAGCCCTGGAAGGACTGCGGCAAGATCAAGTTCATCTGCCCGGTCCCCGGCTATGACAGGCACTTCACCATCTGCGAGATGCTCGGCATCGAGATGATCCCCGTCCCCCTCAGCGAGTGGGGCCCGGACATGGACATGATCAGAGAGCTGGTCAAGGATCCGCAGGTCAAGGGTATGTGGTGCGTGCCCAAGTACACCAACCCGTACGGCGGCTGCTACAGCGACGAGGCAATCAAGGAGCTGGCCGCTCTTGAGCCCGCCGCCAAGGACTTCAGGATCTTCTGCGACAACGCCTACGCCGTCCACTACATCTATAAGGACGTTCCCGTGCTGAACCTCCTCAACGAGGCCAAGAAGGCCGGACATCCCGACATGGTCTATCTCTACGGCTCCACCAGCAAGATCACCTTCGCCGGCGCCGGCGTCGGCTTCTTCGCCGCTTCCGAGGCCAACATCAAGTTCATGGAGAAGCAGCTGAACACCGAGATCATCAGCTGGGACAAGATGAACCAGCTGCGCCACGTGCTCTGGTTCAAGAACGCCCAGGGCATCAAGGACATGATGGACAAGCACGCCGCCCTGCTGCGTCCCCGCTTCGACGCCGTTCTTGGCGCTCTCGAGAAGCACCTGGCCGGCAAGGGAGCAGGCACCTGGGTCAAGCCCGACGGAGGCTACTTCGTGACCTTCATGGCCAACAAGGGCTGCGCCACCCGCATCAACCAGCTCTGCAAGGAGTGCGGCGTGGTCATGACTCCGGCCGGAGCCACCCATCCCTACCACAAGGATCCGGACGACTCCTTCCTCAGGATCGCTCCCTCCTTCCCCAGCGTACACGAGCTTGAGCAGGCGATCGAGATCTTCTGCATCGCCGCCCAGATCGCGACCATCGAAGCGCTCCAGGCGAAATAAGTCATAAACACACGACGGTAAGGGCCCTGCGTCAGCGGGGCCCTTTAGCTTAGTTTTATCCGCCGGCGGCGCGGGAGGTCTTTTATGATCGACCTTGAGAACATCGCATCATACCGTGAGAACAACCGGATAGAGGCCAAGAAGGCGCTGGGCGGCCTGCCCCACAGCATCTGGGAGACCTATTCTGCATTCGCAAACACCATGGGCGGCGTGATCATGCTGGGCGTGGAGGAATACCGCGACAAGAGCCTGCATACGGTCGATCTGCCCGACCCGGAGGAGCTGGTCTCGCAGTTTTGGGAGCTGGTGAACGATCCCGCGAAGGCCAGCGCCGTCATACTGCGCGAAGACGACGTGAGGATACGCCTCGTAAACGGCGACAGGATCGTCGTGATAGAGGTCCCAAAGGCTCCCGATCACCTTCTTCCCGTCTATGTGGACGGCGACCCCGCCAACAGCTTCAAAAGGAGCGGCGAGGGAGACCGCCGCTGCAGCAAGGAAGAGATCGCCGCCATGCAGGCCGCCGCCAAAGCCGCCCTCGCGGAAGAAGAAGAGGAAGAGAAGAAAGAGAGCGACGCCACCACCATGGAGGATCTTCGCACCGCCGAGGAAGGCGAGGACGCGAGGGAACGCCTCTATCTCAAGGAGCGCATCGCGAAGGAGCTCACCGCGAATGTGAGCGCGACGGCGGGCGAGCTCGCCGAAGCCCTGAAGACCGACAGATCCCTGATCCTGCGGCTCCTCTTCGAGATGATGGAGGAAGGCGTCGTCTGCTCCGAGGGCTCCAGCAGGAAGAGGAACTACAGGCTGAAGGCGTAAAGGCCCCGCGGGCGGGTCCTTAAGGCCCCGCGGATAAGGCCGGAGCTTTCTATTTCGCTAAAACCGCGAAATAGAGGGCTCTATTTTATATACCCGCGCTTTATCAAAGGCTGCTCTTCGGGTATAATATTTGGGATCAGATCGAAAGGAAGGCTTATCTCATGTCCACGGCTACGCTCTGCGCCCTCATCATCTTCGCGGTGACCTACATACTCGTCTTCTCACTCGAGAAGTACCGGCCCTATGTGGCGGTCTGCTCCGCCCTGCTCTTCATGCTCATCGGCAGCGTCGGCATACTGCCGGGCTTCTCCTACGGTCTCGCCGACGGCGTCAGGGAGATAGACTGGAACGTCCTCATGATGATAGCGGGCACCATGGGCACGGTTCAGCTCTTCATCGATTCGGGCATGCCCCAGCTCATGAGCGACATACTCATCTCAAAGGTCTCCTCGGTCAAGTGGATGATACTGGTGATGAGCCTCTTCGCCGGCATCATCTCGGCCTTCGTCGACAATGTGGCCACGGTGCTGATGATAGCGCCCGTGGCTATCGCGGTATGCAAAAAGCTGGGGATCTCGCCGGTCTCCACCATCATCTGCATCTCGATATCCTCGAACCTGCAGGGCGCGGCGACCCTGGTGGGAGACACGACCTCCATCCTTCTCGCCAAGGCCGCGGGCCTCGATTTCATGGATTTCTTCTTCGTCGAGGGCAAGTTCGGCATGTTCTGGATCACCGAGGCGGGAGCCTTCGCCGCCGCCCTCATCATCCTGATCATGTTCAGGAAAGAGAACCAGAAGATAGACATGAACAGCAGGACCCACGTGGAGGACAAGGTCCCGACCTGGCTCCTTCTGGCCACCGTGCTCTGCCTCATACTGGCCTCCTTCGTGCCATACAAAGACGCCGCGGCCCCGGGGCAGTTCTACAAGCCCGACATCACCAACGGCCTCATCTGCATGAGCTTCTTCCTCGTCGGCCTCATCCGCCAGAGCGTAAAGGACAGGAGCGCCGAAACGGCGAAAAAGGCCTTCAGGGAGCTCGATTATTACACGATCTTCCTTCTCGCGGGCCTCTTCATCGTGATCGGAGCGATCAAGAAGGCCGGCGTCATCGACCTGCTGGCCAGGGGCATACTCAGCCTCTGCGGCGGCGAGATCGGCAGGGGAGCCTTCTTCCTTACCTACACCATCATAGTCTGGATGTCGGTGCTCATCTCGGCCTTCATCGACAATATACCCTACACCGCGACCATGCTGCCGGTGGTGGCGAGCCTTTCCGCCTTCTTCAACGACGGAGGCTACGCCTGCGATCCCAACGTGCTCTTCTTCGGCCTGCTGGTGGGAGCGACCCTGGGCGGTAACCTCACCCCCGTCGGAGCCTCCGCCAATATCGCCGGCATCGGCATACTGAGGAAGGAAGGCCATGAGGTGAAGCCCAAAGACTTCATGAGATATTCCGTGCCCTTCACCCTCACCGCCGTCACCACGGGCTATCTGCTGGTCTGGCTCATATTCTCTTAGTATCTCCGAAACATCTCAAAAGCGCGCGGCGTCCGTCATCATTATTCATAATTCATTCTTCATCCTTTGTATTTCATTTTTAATGCAGCGTGGTATAATACCACTCGTAATTAAATGATGAAGCATTTTTAATGAAGGAGATGAGATCATGCCCATACCCAAGCAGACCGAGAAGGTCCAGCACCAGACTGCCAAGGACATAGTTTTTTCCAATGTCCTCGAGTGGATAGTCACCGGGGTGCTCACTCCGGGAGAGAAGATCATCGACACCGATCTGGCCGCCTATTTTTCCGTCAGCAGGACCCCGGTCAGAGAAGCCCTGCAGTCGCTGGCGGAGCTGGAGCTGGTCGAGATAATACCCTCCTACGGGACCAAGGTCACCAGCATCAACTGGGACGACGTCAAACAGAATTACCAGATACTGACCGAGCTGCAGGCCTTCGCGGCCAGGCTCGCCGCGCCCAATATCACCGAAGAAGACCTGAAGACCCTGGAAGAGATCAACAGGCGCTTCGCCAAGGCGACCGAGGACAAGGACCCCAGAGAGCGCATCAGGTGCGACGAGGAGTTCCACCGCCTGATCATACTCAGGGCCGGCAATAAATATCTCGCCCAGTATCTCAACCAGCTGATGCACAGGACCCGCCGCATACAGTACATCTTCTTCGGCGAGACCCTCTTCAAGGGCGCCTCGGTCGAGCAGCATGAGCAAATCATCGAATGCCTGCGCTCCAAAGACACCGAAGGCGCGGTCAGGACCACCGTGGCCAACTGGCAGGCCAGCGCCGAGAAAGCCCAGTCCATCTACGAGACCATGGAAAAGTCTCAGGCCTGATCTGCCCGGGATACCTGAAAAGATATGTCGCTTTACGATAACAGTATTACTGACAATGACAGACAGGGCGTGAGCCAGCTGGTCTTAAGGGCGGCCGGCGTCCTGCTCACGGTCTTATATACCCTGCACCACTACCTGACGCCCAACCTGCAGAACCGCGGCTGGATGGAGCTTTTGTGCTGGCCCGCCATGCTCATATTCTGCTTCCTGCTGGCGGAGGGCATGCTCAGGACCCAGGACAAGTGGCTCTATCTCATGCGCGTTCTGCTCTTCGCGCTCATCGCCGAGATACCCTACGATCTGCTCAATTTCGGCTATTACGTCAGCACCGACGGCCAGAACGTGCTCTTCAGCATACTCCTCTGCTGGTGCCTGCTCTACGCCATAGACTATATCAGGCTGGGGACGGACAACCTCGCCGCGACCGTCGTCGCGGAGCTCGTCTGCGCCGCCGCCGGCGGCAGGATCGCCGCCCTGCTCGACCTTGAGATGGGGCGTTTCGCGGTGCTGGCCTGCATCATCTGCTACATCTCCGTCAGGGTGACCTACAGCGGCCTCTTCAGGCTGCTGGCCCTGGGCCTGCTCTGCCTGCGCTTCCAGCAGGACGCGCTGTTCAGCCTCGCGCTCTTCGGCAAAAGCCTCGAGCTGCCCGTACAGGCGGCCGCCCTGCCCGCCCTGCTCCTGATCCATCTTTACAGGGGAAAGAGAGGCCCCAACAGCCTGGCGCTGCGCTACGCCAGCTACCTCTTCTATCCGGCTCTTATCGGCCTCACGCTTTATCTTAAGCTGCAAGGCGTAAAGTTATAGGGGTCCGTCATTCGGACCGCTCAGAGGGCCTCTCAGAGCTTCAGAACGGCAGAAGCCCTTCCCGGAGAAATACCGGGAAGGGCTTTTCTTTTCTCTGCATTATGTCCGCCGCCGGGACTGCCCGCGAAGGCTCCCGCCCTTTCGGCCGACCGCGCCTTTTGGGACCCTGTCCCGCGGCGCCGGTGTTTTACTCGATGGCGATGAGCTTCTTCTGCTCGACCTTGGGCTGAGCCTCCTTCTTGGGGACGAAGAGCTTCAGCACGCCGTTCTCGAACTTGGCGGTGATATCCTGCTCGGTGAGATCCTCGCCGACGTAGAAGCTCCTGCTGCAGGTGCCGTAGAACCTTTCGCGTCTGATGTAGCGGTCGTTGTTCTCACCTTCGTTGTTCTCCTGGGTGATCTCAGCCTTGACGGTGAGATAACCGTCCTTGAGCTCGGCGCTCACATTGTCCTTGGTGCAGCCGGGGAGCTCGATATCGAGCTGGAATCCGTTATCCTTTTCCTTGACGTCGGTCTTCATCAGGGTGACAGGAGCCATCTCGCTCTTGACCATCCTTCTGTTTCCGAAGTCATCGAAGAAATCATCAAAAAGGTTGTCTCTGAAAAGTGTAGGCATAAACATCGTTTTTTCCTCCTTATATATCGGTCCGGGCTTTTGACCGGGGGCCATTTTTTAACACATATCTTCCGCGCCGGGCTTCGGTCTTAAGGCCTCCTTCCGGCGCTGTCCCTTCGGGGATCCGGTCGTCCGCTCCGGGATCTCACGGTCCCTTTCGCGTCTTTCCTTTCGTCCCCCTCGGAACGATTATGTTATACCACCTTTGTTAGCACTCGTCAAGAGTGAGTGCTAACAATTTGTGTGAAGAATTCTTCACAATACCGCGGCCGTTTATTCCGCGTCCTCCCGTCCGCGGCGTCCCGGCCTTTAAGCAATAAAAGACCCGCGGAGCTCATACCCCGCGGGCCTTTGATCCTCGCAAGCTTTATGATCCCGGGGAGAAACTCATCTTCCCCCTGTCACCCTGCCGATCGTATCGGCCAGGACCTTGATGTCTATGGGCTTTGAAACATGGCCCTGCATGCCCGCGTTCAGCGAGGCGTCGACATCCTCCTTAAAAGCGTTGGCGGTCATGGCGATGATGGGGACAGACGCCAGCTCCCTGTCGTCCAGGGCCCTGATCGCCTTCGCGCAGGTATATCCGTCCATCACCGGCATCTGTATATCCATCAGGATGACGTCGTAATAGCCGGGGGATGAAGACTTGACCTTGTCCAGAGCGATCTGGCCGTTCTCGGCCGTATCGGTCTCAAGCCCCATCTGCTCGAGTATCATCTGCGCGATCTCCATATTGATGGCGTTGTCCTCCACCAGCAGGACGCGCCTTCCCGCGAGGTCGGCCGGGGCTTCGGGGGCGGGCTCTTCCTCCTCGCTCTCTATCTCGTTCTCGTCCGCGAGCCTGAACTTTAAGCGTATTATCATCTCGGTCCCGCTGCCCGGCGCGGTCATGACCTCTATCGTCCCTCCCATGAGGTCGACGATGTTCTTGGTTATGGCAAGTCCGAGCCCGGTGCCCTCGATCCCGCTGTCGGTCGAGGTCCTCTCTCTTTCAAAGGCGTTGAACATCCTCTCGGCGAACTCTTTCGACATGCCGATGCCGGTGTCCTGAACCCTTATCTCATATGAGGCGTAGCCCTCCCCGGCGCCGGCGCTCTCCAGCAGCGAGACGGTCACGCTGCCGCCCTTTTCCGTGAACTTGTACGCGTTGCCGACGATGTTCAGGAGCACCCTGTTCAGGTTCTTCATATCGCACCAGACAGACCTGTGCCTTATCTGCGAGGTGAATACCGAGAAAGCTATCCCCTTCTGCTTCATCTGGCCCGAGAAGAGATCCCTGATATCCTCAAAGATCTTCACGATGTCGGCGGGAGCGAATTCGAGCTCGAGCGCGCCGTTCTCGATACGGCTCATCTCCAGTATGTCGTTGATGAGCGAGAGCAGATGCTTGCTCGATGAGTCTATCTTGGTCAGGTATTCGCGGGTCTTCTCGTCTCTGCTGTCCTTTAGGGCCAGGTCCGTATAGCCGATGATGGCGTTCATCGGCGTCCTGATATCGTGAGACATGTTGAAGAGGAAGCGGCTCTTCGCCAGGCTCCCTTCCATGATCCTGATCTTCTCTCTTTCCACAGCGGCGTTCTTCCTTCGGACGAGATCCTGGATATGGATCATGACCGCGAGGCCCGTGAAAACGATGATCATGAGGATGACCCCCCCGCGCAGCAGGACCGCCCTCACTCCGGGGACGCTCTCCTGCGCCATCAGCAGCTTGGCCAGCCACATCATCGATGAGTAGATGAGGAGAGCGAAGAGCACCGTCCCGGAGGCGGACATCCCGCTGTATTCGGTCATAGTGCTGTTGTTGATCGTCCGCCAGTAGAAAACGAAGCCCAGAAGGCACCACAGGGCCAGCAGGAAGAAGGCTTCGCTGCCCATGGCCTCCATCGCTGACAGCCTGGGGACCAGCTGCACCAGGACGAATACCAGCGATATCGCCGTGCCGGCCGCGCCGGTCATGACTGTTCTTTTATTGTTCTCCGACTTCGCGATCTTCCAGGCCGCCGCGGAGGTATAGCCGTAGGCCACGATCGCTCCCAGCGAGGTCAGGTCCACGAACCAGTTCAGGGTATTGCGGCCCCAGAAAGACAGGACGATCGATATGATCATGATGAAAACGATCGCGTAGGTCGTATTCTGGAATCTCTCCGACAGGATGTGGTCTTCGGCCATGGTCGAGAGCACGCGGGTCGTCGCCCGGTATCCGCCGATGATGCCCGTGAGTATCGCCGCCGCAGCCGTCGCCGCCATGACCGCGAGCCCAAAGGGCCCCATGGCCGAACGGGCGGCGTAGAACGTCGGCACCGAAGACACCCCTTTGAGGCCGCCCAGCGACGAGATGTAATCCTGCCAGGAAGAGAAGGTATCGGGGACGGCCGAGACGCTGACCAGGGCCATCGAAGCGTAGGCAAAGGTAGCCGCGATGATGGACATCACGATGATCTTTCCGGTCTTTTTGACCGGGAAATCGAAATGGGCAGTCTCGAACGAGGTGACCTCAAAGCCCACGAAAGCCCAGGGAGCGAGGATGACGAGGCTGAACACGGCGTATCCCCTGTTCACCGTCTGCGTACCGAAGTCCGCGAAGGCGCCGGACGCTATCGCCTTGGGCACGCAGAACGCCGCCGTCAGCGTTATGCCCAGGAACATCACCAGGGCGAGGATCTTGTGCAGCTTCTGCAGGGCGGGCTTGGCGTATACGAAGAGCAGGCCCGTGCCCGCGAGGACCAGGCCCGATATCAGAGTCTCCTTCAGGTAGATGGTGTTGCCCGAGACCGTATAGTGGATGCCCGTCTCGGATATGCCGCTGAAAAGTATCCTGACGATATAAAAGAGCGCGGTCCCGTTGAGGAAGACCACAGTCAGATAGGAAAGGCAGAGGAACCAGGAGCTCAGAAAAGCGTGATCTCTTCCGAAAGCGTCCTTGGTGTACGAATAGACGCCGCCGGTGATCGGCGATCTGCTCATGAGATAAGAGAAGTTGGCGCCGATCACGAGCATGACGATCATGCTTATGAGCATCGCCGTCAGGGTGCCGAGCGGTCCCGCGACAGGAAGAAAGGTGTTGCCCGGCATGGCAAAAACGCCCCATCCGACCATGCAGCCGTACGCCATGGCCCAGACGTCGGTCCTTGTCAGATAGCGGTCAAGGGTCTTTTTTTCGTCACGCATCGTTTCCCGGGATCTTCCTTACACTGTTCTCGTATTCGAATATGAGCTCTTCGAGCGTCTGATACAGATGCTCGGGCTCTACGGGTTTTGAGAGATGAGCGTTCATGCCTACCTGCAGAGAGCGCTGCACGTCTTCATCGAAGGCGTTGGCGGTCATCGCGATTATGGGCACGGCCCCCGCGTCTTCTCTCGGCAGCTTTCTGATCGTCTCCGCCGCCTCGAGCCCGTCCATCTCGGGCATGCGCACGTCCATGAGGACCGCGTCATAATACCGGGGAGCGCTGCCGCTGAAGGCCTCGACGGCCCTGCGGCCGTTCTCGGCATGGTCCACGATCACGCCCCTGACCGAGAGCAGCTCCATCACTATCTCGGCGTTGATCATGATATCCTCGGCGAGGAGTATATGCCTTCCCGCCAGCTCCGCCCGCTTCGTCTCCTTTGCCGCCGCGATATCGTTCCTGCGCGCGATGCGCTCGAACTCGCTGACGATGGACGAGACCATGAGCGGTTTTGAGAGGAAGCTGTCCACGCCTATGCTCAGAGCTTCTTCCATGATGTCGTCCCAGTTGAAGGAGGTGAGGATTATGACCGTAGTGTCTTTGTCGTAGCGCCTGCGTATCTCTTTGGTGACCTCGAGCCCGTCCATGCCCGGCATCTTCCAGTCGAGCAGGACCAGATTGTAGGGCTCATGCTTGAGACAGGCTATATCCATCAGCTTCAGGGCTTCCTCGCCGCCGAAGCAGGCGTCCGCCTTTATGCCCGCCTCGTCGAGGATGATCCTCGCGTGCTCCTGCGCGATCTCCTCGTCGTCGACGATGAGGACCTTCATGTCCTTTATGTCCATATAGACGGCCAGATCC
>JAEEIC010000106.1 GCA_016281165.1 Bacillota bacterium
CGTCCGCGGTCCCCGGTTCATATATGAAGTATGTGTTGGTCTGGAATGGACCGTTTACAAAGCATCTGAATTCCATCTTGCCGTTCCGCGTAATACTAGCTGGTCCTGTAGACGTCGACGACGCCCTTTATCTGCGAAAAGCGCGCCAGGACTTTTTGTATATCTCTGGTGCTGGTGAGGGCCAGCAGTATCTCCATGGTGGCGATGCCGGTCTTGTCCCTCTTCATGTTGACGCCGGATATGTTGATGTCCATATCCTCGCATATCTTCGAAACGTCGGCGACCAGGCCCTTCCTGTCTTCCGCGACTATGTTGATCCTCGCGTCGAAGGTCATGCCGCTGTCGGCCTCGTCCCATTCGACCTCGATGAAGCGGGCCTTCTCGCTCTCGGGAAGAGAGAGCATATTGATGCAGTCCGCCCTGTGTATGGCGATGCCCCTGCCCTTGGTCGTATAGCCTATGATCTCGTCGCCCGGCACCGGGTTGCAGCAGCGGGCGAAGCGCACGTAGAGGTCGCTCACGCCCTTGACGGTCACGCCCTTGGTGTTCTGGCGCTTCCTGTCGGGCTTCTTCTCCTTGATCTTGAGTTCTTCCTGCTCCTTGAGCTGGGCCTGTATATCCTCGTGGTAATAGTCGACGCAGAGCTTGATCGTCTTGTTGAGGACGGCTCCGCCGTAGCTCACGGCGTTGTAGAGGTCCTCAAGGGAGGTGTAGCTCATGGTCTTGGCCGCCTTGAGCAGGTACTGGTTCTGCAGTATCTCCTTCTGGTCGAGGCCCTTCTTCTTGACCGTCTTCTCGAGCAGTTCCTTTCCCTTCTCGGCGTTGCCGCTCTTGTTCTCCTTCTTCAGATACTGGCGTATCTTGTTCTTGGCGGAGTTGGTCTTGACTATCTTGAGCCAGTCGATGCTGGGGCCCTTGGAGTTGGATGAGGTGACGATGTCGACTATCTCGCCGTTCTTGAGCTCGTAGTCTATGGTCACCATCTTGCCGTTGACCTTGGCGCCCACGCACTTGTAGCCTATGGCCGTGTGTATCTTGAAGGCGAAGTCGAGGGGAGTCGATCCCGCCGGCAGCTCCACCACGTCTCCCTTCGGGGTGAAGACGAAGACCTGGTTGCTGAAGAGGTCCATCTTCAGGGTATCGACGAAGTCCCTGGAATCGCTCACCTCCTGCTGCCACTCGAGGGTCTGCCTGAGCCAGGCCAGCTTGGTCTCCTCGTCGTCCGCCTGTATGCCCTCTTTGTATTTCCAGTGGGCCGCGATGCCGTACTCGGCGATGCGGTGCATCTCCACGGTCCTGATCTGGATCTCGAAGGGATTGCCGTTGTCCCCGATGACCGTCGTGTGCAGCGACTGGTAGTTGTTGGGCTTGGGCATCGCGATATAGTCCTTGAAGCGGCCGGGTATGGGCTTCCAGCGGGTGTGGACGGCGCCCAGCACCCCGTAGCAGTCCTTGACGCTGTCGACGATGATCCTGACGGCGGTGAGGTCGAAGATCTCGTCCAGGCTCTTCTGCTGGAAGGTCATCTTCTTGTAGATGCTGTAGTAGTGCTTGCTGCGGCCGTAGACGTCCGCTTTGATTGAGAGCTCGGAAAGGAGCTTGTTGATCTCGGCCACGATGTGCTTGATGACCTCGGTGCGCTCCTCGTTGCGGGCGTGCATCTCGGCGTCCAGCTTGGCGTAGGCTTCGGGCTCCAGATTCTTGAAGGATATGTCCTCCATCTCGAACTTGAAGGCGTACATGCCGAGCCTGGCGGCCAGAGGCGCGTAGATATCGAGGGTCTCCTGGCACTTCTCCCTGATCTTGTGGGGAGGCATGTACTGTATGGTGCGGAGGTTGTGCAGGCGGTCGCAGAGCTTGATCACGAGTATGCGGATGTCCTTGGACATGGCGAGGAACATCTTGCGTATGTTCTCCGCCTGGCGCTCTTCCTTGCTGTCGAACTCCAGATTGGTCAGCTTGGTGACCCCGTCGACGAGCATGGCGACCTCGGAACCGAATTCCTTGTCTATCATCTCGAGGGTGCAGGCCGTGTCTTCGACCACGTCGTGAAGGATCCCCGCGCAGAGCGCCCTTTCGTCCATGCCGATCTCGGCCAGGATCACGCCCACGGCCTTGGGATGGATGATGTAGGGCTCCCCGGACTTCCTCTTCTGATCCTTATGATATTCTTCTGCCCAGCTGTAGGCCTTCTCGAGCAGCTCCCCGTTGTAGGAGGGATTTATGTCGAGCAGGCTCTGCACATATTCGCTTGCCATTTAAGCGCCTCTGTACCTGTTCTTTTTGGTAAGTCTGTATATCTCGTAGTAAAAGTTCGACGCCAGGCAGAGCGAGGAGAAGGTCCCGCAGAGCACGCCCGCCAGCAGAGGCAGAGCGAAGGCCCTGATGGCGTCTCCGCAGATCATAATAAGCGGTATTATCGCCAGCGCCGTGGTGACCGAGGTCATGAAGGCCCTGCCTATGGACTGGTTCACGCTCTGGTTTATGACGGTCTCCAGCCTTATCTTCTTCATGTAGCTGCGGTTCTCCCTCACCCTGTCGAAGACGACTATGGTGTCGTTGATGGAGTAGCCGATGATGATGAGCAGGCCCGCGATGAAGGGGCTGTTCATCTGCACGTGGAAGATGCCGTAGAAGGCGAAGAGCACCGCGGCGTCGTGCAGCAGGGCCATGATGGCGGCGACGCCGAAGCGCCACTCGAAGCGCACGGCTATATATATGAGCATGGCGGCGCAGGCCAGGGCGATAGACTTTACTGTATTGGCCTTGAGCTGCTCGCCCACGGAAGGCCCGATGAGGCCCGCCTGCTCTATAATTTCGTCAGCCTTAGCGATGCCGGATCTGGAGGCGATCTCTTCGATCAGCTCCTGCCTCTGCTCGTTGTCTATGACGGCGGTCGTCTTGACGATGACCTTCTCGCCGCCCGAGCCCGCGGGGATGATGTCGGCCCTGACGCCCTTCTCGGCGAGGACTTCTTTCACTACGTCAGTGCTGCCCGCCTTCTCCATGTTGAGCTGGATCATGGTGCCGCCGGTAAAGTCGATGCCGAGGTTGTAGCCCCTGATGAGGCCGATGCCTATGCCGAGCACTATTGCCGCGAGAGAGATCATATAGAACTTTTTGCGCAGGCCGATGAAATCGTAATTTTTAGGCAAAGTCTTGTCGCCTTCGACCTGCTGCGGCAGAGTCTTCACGCCGAAGTTCTTGAGTGTAGCCAGCTTCCTGTTCTCGGAAAGTATCGAGAGCAGCAGCCTTGAGACCGTGACGGCGGTGAAGAGCGAGGCCACGATACCTATGAGCAGGGTGAGAGCGAAGCCCCTCACGGAGCCGGTGCCGAACTCGTAGAGTATGACGGCAGCGATGATGGTGGTGAGCTGCGAGTCTATGATGGTGCCCATGCCGCGCTTGAAGCCCGATTCGACGGCGACGCGCACGGTCTTGCCGACCAGGATGTCTTCCTTGATGCGGCTGAAGATGATGACGTTGCTGTCGACGGCCATGCCGACCGAGAGGATGAGGCCGGCGATGCCGGGCAGGGTCAGTACGGCCTTAAGGCCCACGAAGACCCAGAGCACGATGAGCACATAAAGAGCCAGGGCGATATCAGCCACCGCTCCCATGAGCCTGTAGACGACGGCCATGACGATGAAGATGAGGGCGATGCCCACGATGCCGGCGATGACGCTCTTTCTCGCGGCGTCTATGCCCAGGGTGGGCCCCACGATCTCGGTCTGGACCTCGTTCAGGGTTACGGGGAGAGATCCGCCCCTGATGAGAGCGGCCAGGGTCATGGCCTCTTCTCTTGAGAATCTGCCGGTGATCTGGGCGTTGGCGGAACTGATCACGGTGGTGACCATAGGCTCGGAGATCACGTCGTCGTCCAGATAGATGGGGATCTGGTTGGCGGCGAAGCGGCCTGCGCTCCTGATCTTGCCGTCCATGATGTCTCTCGTCGCCTGCTCGAAGAGCCTCGACCC
>JAEEIC010000107.1 GCA_016281165.1 Bacillota bacterium
CAACTGCCTCTTCTGCTACTGCCCCCTGTACGCCCTGGGCGACCGCTGCGAAGGAGCCTTCAGGTATATCAGGCGGGGCGAACGCCTGATCAAGGACTGCAGCGCCTGCATGATCCCCCACAGGCCGGAGAATTACGCTTACATCACCGGGCGCTACGATGAGATACTGGCGCTCGCGCTGGCGAACCACGAGCCCGGAACGAGGGAGGAGCCCCCGAAGAAGGATCCGCGCTGACAGAAACGATAAAACTGCAGGGCCGGTGTCCTGCAGTTTTTTTGACTGTTTTTCGCCCCGCCGCAAAAGACTGTTTTGCGGACGATTGGTGATTCCGATAATTTAAGGTTTGAAATCCTCCCCTTCTTTATGTATAGTTATAGCGTTCCGAAAAAAAGCGAAAGCAGATAAGGCATGACTCTGTATATAATCAAAAGGATACTCCTCATAATACCCGTCGTCCTGGCCGTGATACTGCTGGTCTTCGGCCTTCTTTACATCACCCCCGGCTCCCATATGGACCGCCTGGCGGTGAAGACCGGCGACTCCTTCGATCCCGTCCTCGACGTGATAGCGCCTTCGGGCGGCTTTTTCGCCAGGTACCTCAGGTACTGCTACAACATGTTCTTCAAGTTCGAGTTCGGCAGCGGCGGGCGCGGCGTCGCCGATATCAGCGCCCAGATACTGATGCGCTGGGGCTGGACCCTGAAGCTTGCCGGCCTCTCTCTTCTGCTCAGCGCCCTGATAGGCATCCCGGCGGGCATAATCTCCGCCGTAAAGAGCAGCGGATGGCAGGATCGGACCATCTCCGCTGCGGCGACGGTGCTTTCGTCCATACCGAGCTACTGCCTGGCCGTGGGCCTGGCGCTGCTCTTCGCCCTGAAGCTGGGCTGGCTCCCTTCATACGGAGTCACGGAGAGCGGGTCTTTGGTGCTTCCGGTCATAACGGTCTCCGCCATGGGCATCAGCCAGTTCATCAGGGTCGTCAGAGCCGCGGTCTCGGAGACGCTGGAGAAGGAATACATCACCGCTTTAAGAGCGGCGGGCCTTAAGGAACGCCTCGTCGTCGGCGCGCACGCCCTGAGGAACGCCCTGGTACCCATCAGCGCTTCTCTGGGTGAGACCGCCACCAAGATACTCGGGGGCGGCTTCGTCGCCGAGAAGTTCTTCGCCATACCCGGCATCGGCTTTTACCTCATAAAAGCCGTCGATCAGGTGCAGCCGGTGATCATACTCGCCTGCGCCTCCAGCACCGCCGTCGTTTTGGTGCTCATAAATTTCTGCACCGACATGATCAGTCTCGCGGCCGATCCCCAGATGAGGAAGAGGGTCTCGTCGCGCGCGAAGGGAGGACGCCGCGATGGAAGATAAGAGCCTGAGGCTGCCCTCCGAAAGGAGCTGGCTGTCGCGCTTCACGAAGGATCCCGCCGGCATGGCCGCTCTCGCGATATTCCTGGTGATAGTCATATGCTGCGTGGCGGCTCCCCTCGTCACCTCCTACGCCTACGACAGCATGTCTGTCGCCGACCGCTTCATGAAGCCCTGCAGGGAGCACATCTTCGGCTGCGATTACTGCGGAAGAGACCTCTTCTCGAGGATACTCTACGGCGGCCGCATGACCCTGCGCATCGCGGGGACCGCGACCGTCCTGGCCTGCAGCGCCGGCCTCGTGGTCGGCATCGCCTGCGGCTGCATAGGCGGGCGCTTCGACCTCATCGTCATGAGGATGATGGAGGTGCTCTCCTCGGTGCCTTCGCTCCTTTTGGTCATACTCGCCGAATGCCTCATGGGCTGGGGCAAGGGCAACTTCATGTACGCCATGGCGGTGGCGGCCCTGCCGTCCTTCGTCAGGCTCATCAGGGCCGGAGTCAGCCAGATCATGGGAAGATCCTACATAGAGGCCGCCAGGGCCCTGGGAGTCAGGGGCCTGGGCCTGGTCATAAGGCATATACTGCCCAATATACTGCCCTCGATGTTCGTCCACCTCACCGGCGCCTTCGCCGAGCAGATACTGCTCTGCTCCGTGATGGGCTATCTGGGGATAGGCGTCAACCCGCCCAAGGCGGAGTGGGGGCTTCTGGTATACGAGGGCTATACGAATATAAGGAAGGTCCCCTTCACGGCCCTGATCCCGGCGTTCGTCATAGCTCTATGCGTGCTGTCCGTTAACCTGATCGGCAACAGCCTGCGCGACTGCCTGGACGGAGGTGAGAAGGATGAGTGACGAGAGCCTGCTCAAAGTCAGCGGTCTTTCCGTGAGCTTCCCCACCGGCCGCGGCCTTCTGAGAGCGGTCAGGGGCATATCCTACGAGCTGGGGCCCGGCGAGACTCTGGGCATAGTCGGCGAATCAGGCAGCGGCAAGAGCGTGAGCTCCTTCGCCCTCATGGGGCTGCTCAAGCCTTCGGCCGTCATCGAAGGGGAGGGCCTCTTCGAGGGAAGAGATCTTCTCACCATGAGCAGAAGAGACCTCGAGACCATCAGGGGCCGGGATATCGCCATGATATTCCAGGATCCTCTCTCCAGCCTCGATCCCTGCTTCACCATCTCCCGCCATCTGGTCGAAGCCCTGCAGGCGCACCGCACCATACCCAGGGCCGAGGCCGAGAAGGAAGCGGAGGAGATGCTGCGCGCGGCGGGCATCAGGAACGCCTCCCAGGTGATGAGGCAGTATCCCTTCGAGCTCTCGGGCGGCATGCGCCAGAGGGTGATGATAGCGATCGCCCTGCTCTCAAAACCCAGGCTCCTGATCGCGGACGAGCCTACCACGGCCCTCGACGTCACCGTGCAGGACCAGATACTGAGGCTGCTGAAAAAGCTCAGGGACCTGAACGGGACCTCGATGATATTCATAACCCACAATTTCGGCATCGTCGCCAGGCTCTGCGACCGGGTGATGGTGATGTACGGAGGGCGCATAGTGGAGAGGGCCTCGGTAAGGCAGATCTTCGAGGAGCCCGTCCACCCCTATACGAGAGCGCTGCTCGCGGCCATACCGCGCATGGACGACGACAAGAGCGTCCCCCTGCCCGCCATCTCGGGCCAGCCCTACGATCCTCACTCGGAGGACGCCGGCTGCCCCTTCCGGGAGCGCTGCCCCAGGGCCTTTGAGCGCTGCGGCGAGATGCCTCCCGAGACTGCGGTAGGAGACGGCCACAGCGCAGCCTGCTGGCTGGCCGGAAAGGAGGCCCCGCGTGAACAGTGAGAATAAAGAGCCTCTGATCAGAGGCGCGGGCCTGCGCAAGGAATTCGGCAGCAGGAAGAACGGAAGAAGACGCGTGACGAGAGCGGTCGACGGCGTCGATATCGAGCTCATGAGGGGCGAGACCCTGGGCTTGGTCGGCGAATCGGGCTGCGGCAAGAGCACTCTGGGCAGGCTCCTCATACGCCTCACCGAGCCCGACGACGGGCGCGTGATCTTCGAGGGAGAGGACATCACCGAAGTCTCGATGAAGCCCTACAGAAAGTCGCTGCAGATAGTCTTCCAGGATCCGGGCGGTTCTCTGGATCCCAGGATGAAGGTGGGCGACATAGTGGCGGAAGGCCTCGCGATCAACGGCATCGGCAAAGATAAAGAAGAAAGAAGAAGGATAGCGGCGGAGCAGCTGCTGCAGGTGGGCCTGGGGCCCGAGTGCCTCGACAGGCGCCCGCGCTCGTTCTCGGGCGGACAGCAGCAGAGGATAGCGATAGCCAGGGCCCTGGCGGTCTCTCCGGCCTTCCTGGTCTGCGACGAGCCGGTCTCGTCCCTGGACGTTTCCTACCAGGCGCAGATCATGAACCTGCTCTCGGAGCTGCAGAAGAAGCTGGGCCTCACCTATCTCTTCATATCGCACGATCTCAACGTGGTGAGGAGGCTCTCCGACCGCATCGCGGTCATGTATCTGGGCCGTATCGTGGAGCAGGGGCCGGCGGACGATATCTGCGCCGATCCCAGGCATCCTTATACTAAGGCCCTGCTCGCCGCGGTGCCCGTGCCCGATCCCGACGCGTACGATGAGGACGCGCAGGAGGCTTCCGATCTTTGGGAGGAAGCTCCCGAGGAGGGCTGTTCCTTCCTTCCGCGCTGCGCCCGCGCCCTTGAGCGCTGCCGCAGCGAAAAGCCGGGGCTCTTCGATCTCGGCAGCGGAAGATACTGCGCCTGCTGGCTTTACGAAGACAGCGATCAGTGATATAATATACAGAATAGTCAAAAAATAGAATTTAAATACAAGGAGGAACACCATGCATTGCGAATTCAATCCCAAGGGAGTATGCAGCGTACACATCAGCTTTGACATCGAGGACGGGCTCCTGCGCAACGTCAAGTACACCGGCGGCTGCGACGGGAACCTCAAGGCCATAAGCAAGCTCGTCGAGGGCAGGAACGCCGCCGAGGTCGCGAAGCTGCTCGAGGGCAATACCTGCGGCTGGAAGCCGACTTCCTGCGCCGACCAGCTCTCGAAGGCCATCACCGGGGCCCTTTCGAGCGCCGACGCTTAAGGCCTTCCGCGTAAACTGATCAGGACCTTGAAAAGGGGACGAGAGCGGCGCTCTCGTCCCCTTAACAATTCTTACAATATTCTTAAATCATAATTTCGATATCCTTAAAAGCTTGAAATTTCAAGCTTTTTCAGTTTCGGCCCTCACAGGCTCTTAACAGAGTCTTCACTTGTTAGCGCAGTCCCGCTATGCTAATATAACTGCAGGAAAGAGGGGTAATGAGATGAAAAAACGCTTTGCGCGCCTGCTGGCGCTGGGGCTGGTCCTGACACTGGCTCTCAGCTCATGCGCGTTCGGCAAGCTGACCGAAGAGAAGGGGGAAGAGAATCCCAAGCTGGCTCTCAGGGACGAAGGGGAGCAGGCCCAGGCGCCTGCTGAGCCCGCTGAGCCTGTCCCCCCCGTGCCGCAGGAAGACGACGATACAGAATACATAAAAGTGTCCGTGGAGGAGTTCAAGAGGCTGGCTGCCGGGAGCTCCAACCTCTGGGAGTTCGTCCAGAGGTTCTTCAAGGACCATATAGTCTACAGGGACCAGCTGGGCCAGTTCCAGTACGAGCCCATAAACAAGGATCTCCCCAGATCCGACTACGATTTCTCCAATCTGGTCAACGTGAAGCCCCCCGGCAAGGAGTTTGAATACCGGGTCGACGGCAAGACCGTCTCCATCAAGGGCATAGACGTCTCCAAATACCAGGGCGATATCGACTGGGAGAAGGTCGCGGCCGACGGCGTAAAGTTCGCCTTCATCAGGCTGGGCTACAGAGGCTACGGCAGCGGCGCCATGGTCCTCGACGATAAGTTCGCGCAGAACATATCCGGGGCGATAAAGGCCGGAGTGGGCGTGGGTATATACTTCGTCACCCAGGCCGTCACTCCCGAAGAGGGGGCGGAGGAAGCCGCCTTCGTGCTCGAGAACATCGCCCCTTATAAGGTCACCTGGCCCATAGTCCTCGACATGGAGGAGACCTCGGGCTCCAATCCCCGCACCGCCGGCATGAGCGCCTCCGAAAGGACGGACGCGGCCATCGCCTTCTGCGAGGCGATAAAAAAGGCCGGCCACACTCCCATGCTCTACACCCACATAAGGTGGTTCATCGAGGAGCTTGAGCTGGAGAGGCTCACGGATTACGACAAATGGTTCGCTCAGTATTTCAACAGGCCCTTCTTCCCCTACGAGTTCCAGGTCTGGCAGTATACCAACACCGGCGCCGTGGACGGCATCAAGGGGAATGTTGATCTTAATATAAGCTTTAAAGATTATTCTCAGAAGGGGGAATAGTAATGGAAACCAAGCATCTCTACAAATCGAACACAGACAAGGCCGTCTTCGGCGTCTGCGGAGGGATAGCCGAGTATTTCGGCATCGACTCCCTCATAGTAAGGCTCATATTCGTGCTCTTCTGTCTGGCCTACGGCAGCGGACTGCTGATCTACGTCATCGCCGCCCTGGTCATCCCCAAGAAGCCCGAGTATTATCAGGGAGGCTACGCTTCCGCGCAGGATCCCTACAGCGCCGCCTCCAACTACGGTTATCAGAATGAACAGCGCCGGGCTCCCTACGACGGGCAGAGCCCCTACAGCGCGGGGCAGAGCGGCCAGAGCAGGGCCGCCGGCGCCGACTATACCTACAGGAGCGCGCCGACCCAGGCTCATTACGGAGCCGGCGTCGCCCCGGCCGAGGCTCCCTCGTCCGCCGCTCCCGCCGCAGCCGCGGCCGCCGCTGTTTCCGCCGCTCCCGCTCCTTCGTCCGAAGGCGCGCAGGCCGTGCGCGAGGCCGCTGACGCTTCCAGGGCCGCCATGGAGCAGCTGAGCGAGCAGCTCAGGGCCGCCGAGGAATCGCAGAGCGCCCCGGCCGCTCCCGCCGACGCCCCCGACGCCGAATATGACGACGTCGACGCCGTGACCAGCGATACCGCGAAGGTCGTCATGGGCGAGGTCGTGGGACAGGAGGAGCCGCAGGCTCCCAAGGCAGAGCCCGAGCAGCCCAAGGCGGCGCCCGAGGCTCCCAAAAATGACGGGCCGGCGGCATACTATCACAGCGCCGACCGCTACGACCGCTTCCAGGCCTACGCCGGCACCGCGCCGGATCAGGGCGCCGCGAGGCAGGGCGCTCCCGGCGGACAGGGCGGCGGAGTTTTCGGAGGCCAGGGAGGCCAGGGCGGACAGCCCGGCCGCGCCGGCCAGCCGGGACAGCCCGGACAGCCGGCGGCGCGCAACGCCAACGGCCGCAAGTGGATAGGCCTGGTACTGGTCCTTCTCGGAGGGCTCCTCATCTTCAGAGTGCTCTTCCCCGTGATCGACATGAGGCTGGTCTGGGGAGGCGCCGCGGTCCTGTCCGGACTCATCCTGCTCCTTTCCAAAAAATAGGGAAATCGTTCCGATCTGAAAAGCCGGGCTTCAAAAAGCCCGGCTTTGTGCTATCATTAAGTTGCTGCCATACGGCAGACATACGCTCTCATGTGATACCGAGGAGGATAAAATGAGAAAGCCAGTTATAGGAATAGCCTGCAATACTCCCTTCAAGACCGCTCCCAGATCCGTCGCCTGCAACAGAGCCTACGTCCAGGCCGTGATGGACGCCGGAGGCACTCCTCTGCTCCTGCCCGCCATCGGGAACGATCCCGCCCTGGCCCTCGAATACATAGATCTGCTCGACGGCGTGCTCTTCGCCGGCGGCGAGGACATGCTCTCCAGCTACTTCGGCGAGGACCCCGTGCCCCAGGTGAACTACGTCTCCAGCGAGAGAGACTGCCTTGAGGTCGCCCTGGCCAGGCTGGCCGAGGAGCGCGACATGCCCATGCTCGGCATCTGCAGGGGCGAACAGGTCCTCAACGTGGCCTTCGGAGGCACCCTCTGGCAGGATCTGCCCTCCCAGCTGGGGAAGGACGAAGCCCTGCTCTGCCACTACCAGGATCCGGCCATCAGGAGCGAGCTCACCCATTTCGTCTCCGTGGTCCCCGGCACCTTCTGCGAGTGCTTCGGGCCCGAGCCCCTTTTCGTCAACAGCTTCCATCACCAGGCCGTCAAGGACCTGGCGCCCGGCTTCAGGGCCGCGGCCTTCGCTCCCGACGGAGTGATAGAGGCCATAGAGTGCCCCGAGATGAAGATCACCGCCGTGCAGTGGCATCCCGAGGAGCTCTACGTGCGCTGGCCCCGGTTCAGGCCCTTCTTTGAGAACTTCATCAGGCAGGCCGCCGAATACGCCGAGGAGAAGTAGGCCGGCTCAAAAGCGCGAGAAGTCGAGCAGGACCTTGAGCCTGTCCTGCG
>JAEEIC010000012.1 GCA_016281165.1 Bacillota bacterium
AGATAGCCGGTGACGCGGAAGCTGTAGGCCTCGTCGAAGAAATAGAGCACGGCCTCGAGATCCTTTTGATCCTCGCTGATCGTGACCGCGTAGGAGCCCGCATAGGAGTTGACCTTCTGGGGGAAGTGTACGTTGAGGACCTTGACCGCCTTGTTCGCGAGAGCGGCCGCGGCTCCGTAGCCCTCGACGGTTTCCTCGACTTTTCCTTTGGCGGGCATATCGACCGTCACGGTCGCGCTGATATAGCCTCCGTCGTTTTGGGTCGTGGCGCTGAAAGCGTCGATGACGCCGGACCCAGCCGCCGAGCAGAACTCCTCGATGGTGTCGAATTCAAAGAGCTCGGGCTTGAGGCCGTAATAGGTCTCATTGCCCACTTTTTTTGATATCAACTCCTTGCCGGCCGCGATCTCATCCTTGTAATAAGTCTGTGCGTCGGTCTCCGCGGCCTCGAAATAGGACTGGGCGATCAGCTCGGCCACGGCGCAGGTGATCTTTCCGTCGTCGCCGAAGGATACCCGCATATCCCGCGCGAAGCAGCCTGACAGAAGGACGGCTGTGAGCGCTGCCGCCAGCAGCAGAGCCAGGGTCTTGATATTCTTCTTCATCTTTTTGCCTCACAAATCTCTGTTCAACTGCAAAAACAAGTGCCTCTGTTTTCAGGATATAACAAAAGAGGCTGTCTTGCAATGAAAACAGCCTCTTTGAAGATCCGGCGCGGATCTTAGTTTACGCGCCGCCGCGGCCCCCGTTTTTCGGGACGCCCGGCTGCCTGCTCATCTCATAGAATAGAGATAATAGACCACATTGGCCCTGGGGCAGTCGGCGTTGACGTCGTACTCCCCGGTATAGGAGCCCTCGAGCATACCGGTCTTGTTTGCCCAGTTCAGAGCGTCGCTGTACCAGCTGCCCTCGCCGGTCTCGTCAGGCTTGCCGACCGTCCTCCAGATGAAGGTGAGGATGTGGGAGTTCTTGCAGGTGCTGGCGGGACTGAAGGTGGTCGCCGAGGTACCGTCGGTGATGCCGTTCTCCACCGCCCAGAGCACCGGCTTATAGAAGTAGTCGCTCTCCTTCACGTCGGTGAAGGGGTTCTTGCTGTTCTTGGGTTCGGGACAGCCCATGGCCCTCCAGAGGAAGGTCACCACCTGGCCCCTGGTGCAGGTCTTCGCAGGGCTGAAGGTGGTCGCCGAGGTGCCGTCGGTGATCTGGGGCTCGCTGTTGAAGGCCCAGACGACGGAATCGTAGAAGTAGTCGCTCTCCGCCACGTCGGTGAAGGGGATGGTCTTTTCCGCGGGCTTTTCGGGTCCCAGAGGCTTAAGGGGCGGCTGCTCCCCGGGGGTTCCGGGCATCTGGGGCGGCGGCAGTTCTCCGATGGGAGGCTTCTCCCCGGAGGTCTCTCCCAGCTTTCCGAAGCTGTGGAAAAAGGTCAGGACATCCTTCTTGGACCCGTACAGAGACATAGCCCACTGATTGCAATCCTTGCCGTTGACTTTTCCGGTCAGTTCCTTCGAGACCGACGCTTTGCCCAGAGGGATGTATACGTACAGGGCGTAGTAATGACCTTCCTCGAAGGTCCCCATTCCGACGTCCTCCATCGGGACCCAGTCATCCGGGTCTCTGCCCTCGTTTTCGCTGACGAGCCAAAGCCATCTGAGCTTATAGCCCTCCGGATTTCCCTCATCAAGGAACACCATATCATCAAGCTTCACCTCGCCCGGAGCTTGCGGCTTTGCTCCGGCTTTGGGCTCCGCTATCTCGACCTCGATCTTTTCGACCGGCTTGCCTGCCGCGGCCCCGCCGGGCATCCTGCCGGCCATATACCAGAACTCGGCCTTATCGGCGCTGAACACGTATGGATCGTCGCGGTCGATATCCGACCGCACCCCGTTGACCTCGAATTCGCAATCCTCCGCGAAGTAGCTTCCTTCCTGGGGGCGGGCGATGAATCTGACGGCGTACCATATTCCGGGCTCGAATTCGGCATCGTGATCCAGCTTCTCGTATTTGTCGCCGTCACGGGAGATCCAGTAAGAGATGTCCAGATCGCTTATATCGAGGGTGCCTTCTCCATCATATTCCAGTTTCCACCTGATCGAGCCGGTCGTGTTTTCAACCTCAGAAGGAAAGCTTTCGAGCCTCACAAGATCGATCGGTCCTTCTTCTTTTTCGATCTTATCCGTGCCCCAGACGTGGACCGTATACTCCTCATCGGCGCACGGCATGGTCAGATCGAGCACATTATAGGTATCATCGAACAGGAAATCGACTACCTCTCTGCCCCTGCCTTCCGTGTTGATGCCGAGCCAGCGCCCGCTGATGTTGAGATTGGCGGTATAGACCATGAGCTCTTCCATCTCCGGGGTCAGATAGCTCGCGTACTCTCCGTTCTCCTGGGCGACCGTATGGGTGGTCGGAACGGTGAAGACGATATTGTAAAAACCGTTTTGATCAAGATAGGCGGAAACGAGGTCGCTATCTTCCACTGCTTTGCAGAAGTCTTCGAAGGAATCGTAGAACTGAGGCGTGGGGACTATCCCCCAGTAGGTATGGCCCCTGTTCTCCATGGATCCCAGAGTCCCGCCCGCTTCGATCTGCGCACTGTAATACTCCTCCGGAGTCTTACCCGTCGCGTCTATGACCTCCCGGGCGAGATACGCGGCGTTGACGAAGGTCGTCCTGCCGCCTTCGCCGATCATGATCTGGGTATGGTCATCCATACAGCCGGAGCGAAGGCCCAGCAGCATGACTGCCGCGGTAATGAGCGCGGCCGCTTTATATCGTCTGTTCATGAGTCTGCATCCTTTCTGTAGCTGAAAAACTGTTTCATATATCATATCACATCCTGCCCGTTTTTGGTACCCGCGGGATAATGCCGGGCGGAAAGACCGATCTCCCGGGTACATGCTTGTTCCCCGACACAGAAAGAGCCCGCCCGTCTGAACGG
>JAEEIC010000108.1 GCA_016281165.1 Bacillota bacterium
AAGATCACATCTGTAGATGTCATAAAGACGAAGAAGACGCAGTACGGCGGGTCCAGCATGGTCTTCTGCCGCGTGAACACCGACGAGGGCATATACGGTTACGGCGAGGCCGGCGTGCAGATAGGCGATTTCGCCCTCGGTTCTTACGAATTGATAAAGATACTGGCGAAGATGATACTCGGCAGGGATCCTCTGCAGACCGACGCCATCTACGATTCGCTGACCTCGACCTTCTGGGCCCAGGGCAACGGCGGCGTGATCATGGCCGCGGTCTCGGCCATAGACGTCGCCCTCTGGGATATAAAGGGCAAGTACTTCGGCGTCCCCTGCTATGTGCTGCTGGGAGGAAAGCACCGCGATAAGCTGCGCGCCTACGCCAGCCAGCTGCAGGGCGGCTGGAAGGATCCGAACTTCCTTAGGTCCCCCGGCGATCTCGGCTACCTCAAGGAGGCCTGCCTCAAGGCCCTGGACGAGGGCTATGACGCCGTCAAGGTCGATTTCCTCGGCAAGAGGCTCGACGGCAGCAGGATACCCGGCGGCAGAGCCGGCGTGATGCGCAATTATATCCCCAAAGACCTGATGAAGGTCTTCATGTCCAGAGTGGAACGCGTAAGGGAGACCGTGGGTCCCGACGTCGACGTCATCATGGAGAACCACAACAGCACCAACGCTACCACGGCCCTGCAGTTCGCCAGGCTCGCCGAGCCCTATGACATCATGTTCCTGGAGGAGCCCGCCAGCCCCTTCAGCCCCCTGGAATATCAGAGGCTGGCCGCCGGCACGAGCATCCCCCTGGCCACGGGCGAAAGATCGTACACGAGATGGGGCTTCCTGCCCCTGATCGAGAACGGCAGCCTCTCGGTCATCCAGCCCGATATCACCAACTGCGGCGGCCTCACCGAGTGCCGCAAGATCTGCGATCTGGCCGATACCTTCGGCGTCACCGTGCAGACCCATACCTGCAACTCGCCCATCAGCGTGGCGGCGGCCCTGCACATGGAGGCGGCGATACCCAACTTCATCATCCATGAGCATCACACCACCAACACGCTCAAGGAGATCACCGATATGTGCGTGTACGACTATCAGCCCGTGGACGGGTATTTCGACATCCCCGAGCTGCCGGGCCTGGGCAACGAGCTCAGCGAGGAGTGTTTAAGGAGCAGCGTCATCGAGACTGTCAGATAGCCCGCGCTTTACGGCGCCGTCCTTTCGGTAGTATAATGAGCGGTAGATCTTAGTTTTTTTGTAAGGCCGGGCGCTTTACAGAAAGGAGTTTTATGTCAGTCATTTGCAGAAGAGCGGGCTGGGCGGATATCCCCGACCTGCTGCACGTAGAGTACAAGACCATGCCGGGCCACAAGTACCTGGCCGCCGTGAGAGAAAAATTCCTCGATCCTTCGCAGGGCGTGCTTCTCGCCGCCGAGGTCGACGGCGTCATCGCCGGTGTCGCCCATCTCGCCTTCCTCTGCGACGGGGGGAGCTGGTTCGAGGTCTTGAGAGTCACTCCCGAGTATCAGAAGAAGGGCTGCGGCACCGCCATGTGGGCCGAGGCCTTCAAGATCTGCGAGGAGAAGAAGCTCGCGAATATCAGGATGTACACGGGCTACAAGAACGTGACCTCCAGAAAGCTGGCCGAGCGCTTCGGTCTTGCCCTCACCTGCCAGACCAGGGAAGGAGTCCTCTCTTTGGAGGACGTCCCCGAGGACGCCGATCTTTCCGCCGCCGAGGGCTTCGTTCCCGTAAAGAGCCCCGAAAGAGCGGCGGAGCTGGCCTCCTCACTGCTCGGAAGCTACGGCGGATATTTCTGCCGCAACCGCACCTTCTGGGAGATGGGCCCCGCTCTCTGGCAGGATCTCATCGCCCAGGGCAGCCTCTTTGAGAAGGACGGCAGCATGGTCGATATCGGCGCCCGCATGGAGCTGCACAAGGGCTTCCAGATGGGCCTCGCCGGAGGCGACATAAAGGCCTGCGCCGCGATGGCGAAGAAGATGCTCGTCCACACCGGCCTTCCCGCCGTGACCGCCATGATACCCTCGGCCGACGAGGCTCTCAAAGAGAGCCTTGAGAAGGAAGGCTTCGTCTTCCCTGAGGTGCAGATCATAATGCTCGAAAAGAAGTTCAGCTGGTAACTGCCGGGAAGTCCCGGATCGATATCGCGATATAAGGAGGATATTATGGACCTTACCGAACGCTTTCTCAAATACGTAGCCGTCTATACCCATTCCGCCAAGGATGTCAAGAAAGACCCGACCACTGAGAGGCAGTGGGATCTGGCGAAGATCCTGGTCGAGGATCTCAAGGAGATAGGCTGCGCCGACGCCAGAGTCGACGAGTGGTGCAGAGTCTACGCCACCTGCCCCGCCAGCAAGGGCTGGGAGGACGTTCCCGCCATCGGCTTCGTCGCCCACATGGACACCGTGGTCGACGCTCCCGGAGACAATATCAAGCCCCGCATCGTCCACTATGAGGGCGGAGACATCGTCCTTTCCGAGGGCATCGTCACCTCCCCCAAGGACTATCCCTTCATGCAGAACTACATCGGCCACGACCTCATCGTCACCGACGGCACCACGCTTCTGGGAGCCGACGACAAGGCCGGCATCGCCGAGATCATGGATATGGTGCAGCGCTTCCAGCAGCATCCCGAGATCGGCCACAGGAAGGTCGCCATCTGCTTCACTCCCGATGAGGAGGTCGGACGCGGCCCCATGCACTTCGATTACGAAGGCTTCGGCGCCAAGATGGGCTACACCGTGGACGGCGGCGCTTTAGGCGGGGTCTGCTACGAGACCTTCAACGCGGCCAACGGCGTCATCACCATCAAGGGCTTCAACATCCACCCGGGCAGCGCCAAGAACAAGATGAAGAACGCGGTCAAGATCGCGGCCCGCTTCATCACCATGCTCCCCGACGCCGAGTCTCCCGAGCACACCGAGGGCTTCGAGGGCTACTATCACGTGGGAGACCTTGAAGGCAACGAGAGCGGCGCCAGGATGCACATCATCGTCCGCGACCACGACAAGGTAAAGTTCGAGGCGAGAAAGGTCTTCGTCCACAACCTGGTGGACTATCTCAACAGCGTCTACGGCGAAGGCACCGTGACCCTCGAGCTCGAAGACGTCTACTACAACATGAAGGAGATGATCCTGCCCCACATGGAGCTCATCGACAACGCCATGAAGGCCATGCAGTCGGTGGGAGCGACTCCCAGGATCGAGGCGGCCAGAGGTGGCACCGACGGCGCGACCTTCTCCTACGGCGGCATGCCCTGCCCCAACCTCTCCACCGGCGGCGAGAACGCTCACGGCGTCAAGGAGTTCTGCTCCATCAACGATATGAAGAAGATGGTCGACGTGCTCCAGTTCATCGCCTGCTCGAAGGAGTAGAAGGCCATGCCCGCTCCGGGCGGCCGTCAGGGCCCCAGAGGCTTCCTCACCGATGAGGAGAAAAAGAATATGCCCAAGGTGACGGGGGCGCTGCTCAAGAGGATACTCTCCTACCTGCTCCCCTACTGGCCCCAGTTCCTGCTGGTATTCGTGGTGATACTGATATCGGCGGCGGTGGGCCTGCTGCCCTCGATCATTACGGGAAAGATCGTCGATCAGGCTCTGGTCGGAAAAGACCTGAAGCTGCTCGTCAGGCTGCTGCTTCTGGCCTTCGCGACCCTCACGGCCTCGCAGGTCATAGGGGTGCTCGAGAGCTACATCAACGCCTGGATCTCCCAGCGCATCATCTTCGACATGAAGAACCAGATGTACGACCACCTGCAGCACATGCCCCACTCCTTCTTCACCTCGGAGAAGCAGGGAGACATCATCACCCGCATGGATACCGATATCAGCGGGGTGAGCAGCGTCATCTCCGGCACCCTCTCGAGCATCGTGAGCAACACGGCGACGGTCATCACCACCCTGATCGCCCTCTTCACCATGAGCTGGAGGCTGGCGGTCGTCGGCATCGTCGTCATCCCCCTGCTGATCGTCCCTACCAGGAGCGTGGGGCAGAGCCGCTGGAAGCTGCTCTCGCAGAACCAGGCCAAGAAGGACGAGATGAACCAGGTGATCAACGAGACTCTCTCGGTCTCGGGCTCCATGCTGGTGAAGCTCTTCACCAGAGAGGAGAAGGAATACGCCAGGTTCGTGGCCCTGAACGAGGAGATCACCGGCCTCGCCCTCAAGGAACAGAGGAGCGGCAAGTGGTTTAGGGTGGTCATGGGCATGTTCACCCAGCTCGGGCCCCTGCTCATCTACTTCACGGGCGGCTGGCTCATCATCTCCAGAGGCGACACCAGCCTCACCGTGGGCACCATCACCGCCACCGTGGCCCTGATCAACAGGCTCTACATGCCGGTGAGCTCGCTGCTCAACATACACGTGGACTTCACCAGGTCCCTCGCCCTCTTCACCCGCATCTTCGACTACTTCGACATGGAGAACCCCATCAAGGCGCCGGAGAACGGGAAGAAGCCCGACATGGACCTGGCGGAGATCAGATACGAACACGTGAGCTTTTCCTACAGCCCCGAAAAGCCCCTGCTGACCGACATCGACTTCACCGTCCCCGGCGGGAAGATGTACGCCATCGTGGGCCCCTCGGGCTCGGGCAAATCCACGGTCGTGAACCTCATCCCCAGGCTCTATGACGTCTGCGGCGGCAGGGTCACCGTCAGCGGGGTCGACGTGAGAGACATAGACCTCAAGTACCTGCGCGAGAACATCGGCATGGTCACCCAGGAGGCCTATCTCTTCAACGGCACCATCAAGGACAACCTGCTCTGCGCCAAAGACGACGCCACCATGGACGAGATCGTCGCCGCCTGCAAGACGGCGAGCATCCACGACTTCATAATCTCGCAGCCGGACGGCTACGATACCGAGGTCGGGAACAGGGGGCTCAAGCTCTCGGGCGGCGAAAAGCAGAGGATCTCGATCGCCAGGACCATACTGAAGGACCCGAGGATACTCATACTCGACGAGGCGACCTCGGCCCTCGATTCCATCTCCGAGAACGCCATCCAGGACGCCCTCGAGGCCATCATGGCCGGCCGCACCAGCATCGTCATCGCCCACAGGCTCTCGACCATACTCAAGGCCGACAAGATCATGGTCGTAAAGGACGGCGTGATCGCCGAGATCGGCAGCCACGACGAGCTGCTCGAGAAGAACGGAGTGTACAAGGAGCTCTACGAGACCCAGTTCAGAAAGGTGCTCGAATACGAGTCCGAACGCAAGCAGTAGCGCGGGGAAATGTCCCCGCGAAACAGGAGGAACAAAATGAAAGTCTGCGAAAGACAGCTCGGTATAATCCAGAAGATAGTCGACGCCCCGGGCCCCTCGGGCTTTGAGGACGAGGTCCTCAAGGTCGCCAGAGAAGCGGCCTCGTGGATGCCCCGCATCGAAGAGGACGCCATGAGGAACCTCTTCCTCTACCGCAAGGAGCACGACGGGAGCAAGCCCGTCGTCATGCTCGACGCCCACAGCGACGAGGTCGGCTTCGTGGTCCATTCGATCAAGCCCAGCGGCTGCCTAAGGTTCGTCCCCGACGGGGGCTGGAGCACCAGCGGTCTGCCCTCATCGAAGGTGCTGGTGAGGAACGCCCTGGGAGAATACATCCCCGGCATCATCGCCCTCAAGCCCGTGCACTTCATGACTCAGGCCGAAAGAGCGGGAGGTAATATCGAGATCTCGTCCCTGGTGATCGACATCGGCGCGACCTCAAGACAGGAAGCGATCGAGAAGTTCCACATCAGGATAGGCGAGCCCGTGGTGCCCTCCGCGAAGTTCGAATATGACGAGAAGAACGACCTGATGTTCGGCAAGGCCTTCGACTGCCGCATCGGCTGCGCCGCCCTCATCGAGACCCTCAGAAGGCTCGACGGCCTCGACCTTCCCTTCGACGTGGTCGGAGTCCTCTCCGCCCAGGAGGAGGTAGGCGAGAGAGGCTGCAAGGTCGCGGTCAACAAAGTGAAGCCCGCCATCGCCATCGCCTTCGAGGGCTGCCCGGCGGACGACACCTTCACCGAGCCCTACGCCATCCAGACCGCCCTTAAAAAAGGTCCCATGATCAGGCACCTCGACCGCTCCATCATCTGCTCGCCCAGATTCCAGCGCTACACTCTTGACCTCGCGGCCGAGAAAGGCCTCGCCATCCAGGAGTCCGTGCGCGAAGGCGGCGGCAACAACGGCGCCGTGATCCAGACCGCTCTCGACGGCACCCCGGTCATAGTCGCCGGCGTCCCCGTCAGATACATCCACACCATGAACTGCATCACCTCCTACTTCGACTACGAGGCCACCGTGCAGCTCGCCGTGGAGGTCATCAAGTCCCTCACCCCCGAGATCGTGAAGGGCTTCTAAAAGAATTACAGGCAGAAATGAGACGCCCCGCGGGATATCCTTTCCCGCGGGGCATTTTTGTTCCCGGCGTCAGGGAGCCTTTTCGCGGCTTCGGCCTTGCCATGAGGTATACGTCCGGATCATACGATCTTCATTTCAGGTCCTCTTCCCTGATCCTTTTCATGATCTCTTCGGGCTTTTTGCCCTGCCTGCTCAGCTCCATTATCTCTTCCAGCCTCGGCACCGCGTGCTCAAATAGGGCTTTGAGTCCGGAGCACAGGTAATACTGCCCCTCCTCTCCGTCCGCGCTCCTGCCGAAACGGTCCTTGGGGCAGCCTCCGCCGCAGAACCGCAGATGGGCGCAGCGCCTGCATTCGTCTGTCAGGCTGTCCCTTTTGGCGTCGCCGAAGGAAAACTGGGCGCCGCTGTTGGCGGCTTGCGGCAGTCCGGTGCTCCTGAGGGTCCCGAGACGGTGGTCGTCGTCGACGAAATGGTCGCAGGAATAAATGGCCCCGTCCTCTTCGCAGATCAGCACCCTGCCGCAGGTCTCCCTCATCCAGCAGAGGCTGGCCTCGCCTCCCGCCATTATCCTCGCCATCTCGGCGAAAAGCTGGACGTCCAGCCGGCCGAGATCGTTTCGTATCCACTCATCGAAAACGGCGATCAGGAAATCCCCGTAGCCCTCGGGGCTGACCGACTCTGCGGAAAGACCCCCGCCCTCCCGCGCCACGATGGGTATGAACTGGACCCAGCCGGCTCCGGTGTCTCTCAGAGCCCTGTAGACTGCCAGAGGGTCCTTCTCCGACGCGGAATTGACGGTACACAAAAGATCCGGCTCCAGCCCGCATGCGCGGAGCCGCGTAAGAGAAGCAGAGACCCGCTTCCAGGTGCCCTTTCCTCCCAGATCTTTTCTGTTCTGATCGTGGACAGCCTCGCATCCGTCGATGCTCAGACCGACGTCAAAGGCATTATCCTTAAGGAATCGGCACCATTCATCGCTCAGGAGCAGGCCGTTGGTCTGAAGATTGTTCCAGGCGTGGACGCCCCTGGGAAGATACTTCTTTTCAAGGGCGACTGCCTTTTTGTAGAAATCGATGCCGGCCAGGGTAGGCTCCCCGCCGTGCCAGATGAAGGAGACGACCCCTCCCTCCGACGCGGCGGCGGTCTGGCGTATCATGCGCTCAAGGAGCTCGAAGCTCATCCTCGACTGCTTCTCGTGGGAGGAATACTTCCCCTTCTCAAGATAGTAGCAGTATTCGCAGCGCATATTGCAGCGGGAGCCGACGGGCTTCGCCATCACGACGAACGGTTCTGTCCTCTGTTCCCGCCCGCTCATTTCAGGTACTTTTCAAAGAAGGCCAGCACCTTGTTCCATGAATCCATGGCCTGTTCCTGGCGATACATGGGCTTGTCGTAGTACCAGATGCCGTGTCCCGCCCCGTCGTAGCGGTGGAATTCATAGTCCTTGCCGAGGCCTTTGAGGATCTCCTCGGTCTTATCCACGTCTTCTCTGGTGGGATTGCGGTCTTCGTTCCCGAAGATCCCCAGGAGGGGGCAGCTAAGATCTTCGGCCAGATCTATGGGAGCCACAGGCCTCGCGGGGCTCAACTGCTCGGGAGCAGCGATGACTCCGCCGCCCCAGCAGTCCACCGCGGCGTCGATGCCCTTGAGTGTGCAGGCAGCGAGGAAGGTGTGCCTTCCGCCCGAGCACATTCCGATGACGCCGGACCTGCCGTTGGAATTCACCTGATTCTTAAGGAAGGAGAGAGCTCCGTCCACGTCTTCCATGACGTCGCTGTCCTTCGCGCCGCCGGCTTCCCTGGCCTTCTGCGCCACTTCGGGAGGAGTGCCGTCGCCGAAGTCCTCGTAGATATTGGGGCAGAGCACGCTGTAGCCCTGCTCGGTGAACCTTCTGGAGGTCTCCCTGCACCATTCGTCCCAGCCGGGCATGTGGGGGATCAGGACTATCCCGGGGAAGGGCCCCTCCCCTATGGGGCGGGACCAGTAGGCCCGGATGAACTTGTCCTCGTGGCCCCTGATGCGGACGGTCTCCGCGATCATGCCGGAATAATCGAATACTTTTTTATCGTTCCACATATTGGCACCTCCCTTTCCGGAAAAAGCTCGTTTGATATCGATAGTCTTATGTAGATAATAACATAAATATCATACAGAACTCAATGCGGGTCCGGATCCGGCCGCCGCGCCGGCCTGCCGCAAAAAAGTTGACTAATATCAGGCGTTGGTTTATCATAAATTGTTTAGATATCACTTTCACAAGGAGGAAGCATGCCTTCAAATACAGATAAGCGCTTCGCGGTCCTCATCGACGCGGAGAACATTTCGGACAAATATATAAGATTCATATTCGACGAGATCTCGGGCGAGGGAGAAGCCACCTACAAGAGGATATACGGCGACTGGACCAAGCCCAGCCTCGCTCCCTGGAAAAAGGTCCTGCTCGAGTACTCGGTCATGCCTGTGCAGCAGTACAGCTACACCCAGGGCAAGAACTCCTCGGATTCGGCCATGATAATCGACGCCATGGACATACTCTATTCGGGCAATGTGGAAGGTTTCTGCCTCTGCACCTCGGACAGCGACTTCACCAGGCTCGCCGTGAGACTGAGAGAGTCGGGCATGATAGTCGTCGGCATGGGCGAGAAGAAGACCCCCAAGGCCTTCACCTCGGCCTGCAACAAGTTCAAGTACCTCGACCTCATCTCGGCGGCCGCCAAGGCTCAGGCCAGGGCGGAGAGGAAGCAGAAGGACAGCGTCCAGACGAAGGAACAGAAGCCTGCCAAGCCGGCCAGGAAGGAAGAAAAGCCCGTCAGAGGCCCCGAGGTCAAGAAGGCCGAGAAGGCCGCCGGAAGGAAGCATGAGGCCGGCGACCGCGACGAGACCGAGCTCAGGCCCGAGATCATCGAGCCCGAGATCGTTGAGACGGAGCTCCCCGGGATCGAGCAGAAGGCTCCCGAAAAGGACGCCAGGACCGGCAAGTACAAGGCGGAGGATCTGGGCATAGTGCCCGTGGAAGAGGAATTCGAGCACGAGCAGCCCGGCGAGCAGGTGACCAGCATCGACGAGATAAGAGACGCCATCTTCGCCATCCTCAACGAGGACGACAACGAGGACGGCTGGGTCTCCACCAGCGATCTGGGCAACCGCCTGATCAAGCGCTACTCCGACTTCGACGTCAGGAACTACGGCTTCACCAAGCTGACGCCCTTCCTCAAGTCCCTCAAGGGCTTTGAGATGATGTCGGTGAGGAACGAGAACTCCAGCGTCAAGCACGTGTTCTTGAGAGAATACATCCCCGACAGAGACAAGACCGATGACTAAGGCCGAGAGGATCGAAGCGCAGAAGAAGCGCCTCGAGGAGATGCTCGTCCACGAGAGGAGCTTGAGAGAGGCGGGAAAGACCCTCATCGCCGGCGTCGACGAGGTGGGAAGAGGCCCGCTGGCCGGTCCCGTGGTGACCGCCGCGGTCATACTGCCCCCCGATTTCAGTCTTCTCGGGGTGGACGACTCGAAAAAGCTCAGCCCCAAAAGAAGAGAGGAGCTCTTCGAGCAGATAAAGGAGGCCGCCCTCTGCTGGGCCATAGGCCGCAGGGAGCCCGAAAGGATAGACGAGATCAACATCCTCGAGGCGACCAAAGAGGCGATGACCGAGGCCGTGAACGGCCTTGCCCTTAAGCCCGACCACGTGCTCATAGACGCGGTGAGGCTCCCCTCCCTGGACATCCCCCAGACCTCGCTGATACACGGCGACGCCCTGAGCGTCTCCATCGCCGCGGCTTCGATACTGGCCAAGGTCACCAGAGACCGCGAGATGGTCCGCATGGCCGAGATCTATCCCGGCTACGCCTTCGAGAGCAACAAGGGCTACGGCACGAAGGCCCATTACGAGGGCCTGGCGGCCCTGGGCCCCTGCCCCATCCACAGAAGAAGCTTTTTATAGCCCCGCACATAAGGAAAGAACGAAGATGGCAAACATGGAGAACCCTTTAAGGGGAGGCGGCTGGTTCACCAGCGCGATGCAGAAGAGCCCCAAATATCAGGATTACTATGACTACGTGAAGCCCACCCTGAACGGCGGATACGCCTACATGGGACCGGTCTACAGCTTCGGCAAAGACAACGATATCAGCTACGCCCGCTACATCACCGTCATGCTGATCTGCAGCTTTCTGATGCTCGCGGCGGGCATAGGCAGCGGCCTTCTCTACATCGCCGGCATGAACACCGCCTGGCAGGTAGCGCCCTACGGCCTGGAGGTCCTCTTCAACTTCATGACGGTCTGGTCCGTCGTGAGGCTCGCCTTCACCAAACAGCCGATGAAGATCTTCAGCATGAGGCCCACCGCCGAGGCCATACCCAAGAGGTCGAGGCCCGCCATGCTGGCGGCCGCGGTCGGGCTCACCTGCATCGCTCTTTACGTCTTTCTCAACGGCTGGGACGACAAGCCCCCCATCAACACCATCATCTATATGCTCGCCAGGCTCGTCGTCGCCCTTTCGGCGGGGCTGATATACAAGCTCGCGACCACCAATGTCTGGGACGAGAAGAACATCGACGAGGGCGAGACGGAAGAAGAACAGGCGGAAGAGCCCGCGTCCGGGGAGAAATAAGATCCGCCGGGCCGCGCGGAAAAAATACTCCGATAAAAGATCATCCCCTCCGGCAGAGCGGCCGGAGGGGATCTTTTTTAATCTATGTCTCTGTGGGTGAGGCCGCCGGTGCGTATAAGGTCCCCGGCGTAGGCCATGTTCCGGCAGAGCTCAAGGACGTATCCGCTCTCGTCCCGGCTCTCCGTCGTGAGCCATACGAGCCTGAAGCAGTTCCCGGGCAGGCTCCTGTCGGCGGTGTACTGGGGCAGGAAATTGAGGATCTCGCTGTACTCTCTCTCGCGGCAGATGAGGGGGAAATGCTCTCCCATGCGGTCCTCGAGATAATTGAGGCCTCTGCAGCTTCCGCAGCCCTTCTCCCCTCTCATGGGGCAGGCCCTGAGCTTCATCAGGGGGAGCCTGCCGTAGACCACGGTGCCCACAGGCATCGACGGCTTTATATCCTTTAAGCGGGCGTAGCTGAGCTCCATCGAAAGGCAGCTGTCCTCAAGGCCCAGCTTTTCGTACTCGTCCAGGGCGGCCGAGTTGAGGATGTTGAGGCAAAAACCTCCGTGCATCTTAAAGCCCAGTTCTCTTCCGATCTCTATGGCGCCGATATTGTCGACCGTGACGCGCGCAAGGCCTCTTTCCTTCAGGGCCGCCAGGCGCTTTTTCATCTCCTCTCCCCTGCCGGGCCACAGCAGGGCCGGGATCTCGGCGAAAAGGGCGTCCCCGTAGATGTCGATGAGCTCCGGGTCTTTTTCTATACACTTTACGGGAAGTATGATCCCCACGCCCTCCGGAAGGCTCATATAGCCCTTCTGGGGCTTTTTGCGCGCGATCTGGGACGCTGACTCACATCTCACCCTCAGCGGGTATACGGGGCTCTCAGAGGCTTTGGGAAGGCCTTTGGGCATATCGGCCGCGGGCAGCCCCCCTTCCGAGCGGTCGGGGAAGAGCGCCCTTTTTTCATCGAGCAGGGCGAGCGCGCTCCTTCTGAGCTCGTTGAGCGCCGAGGCCGGGACCATCAGGCCATCCTCAGCTCTGAAGCGCAGCTCTCTCAAATGATACTGTGTGCCGCCGGTCTTGGAGAGGCTCCTTAAGGCCTGCTCTTCGCTGATGGGACGGGTCTTCGCTTCCTGCGCCTCATCCGAGTGGGAGCGGACCGAATGCTCCCCGTCGGAGACCGTAAGATCGATGCCCCCTTCGCGGCTCACGTTAAGCTCCATGTCCACCGGCACGGTCTGAGCCTCTTTGGCGTACAGAGCCTGAAGCTCCCTGAATACCCCCGCCGCGGCGGTGACGTCTTCCTTGGTGCGGTGGCCGAACATTTGCGGCCCTCTTGTTCCCGTCAGATGGCCGTCGGTGAAGCCGCTGCGGCTGAATACAGAACGCAGGGTCTCCATATCGGGCTCTTCTCCCGCCAGGGCCTTCCTGCAGGCCGTGACCGCCGCCGCCACGTATTCCGCCCTCTTCATGCGGCCCTCGATCTTGAAGGACGTCACTCCCGCGTCCGCCAGTTCTCTCATGTGCTCGACGTAGGAAAGGTCCTTGAGGGACAGGGCGTAGTTCTTTCCGTTCAGCTTCCAGTCGAGGCGGCAGGGCTGGGCGCAGAGGCCGCGGTTGCCGCTCCTTCCCCCTATCATGGCCGACATGTAGCAGTTGCCCGAGACGCTCATGCAGTGGGCCCCGTGGACGAAGACCTCGGTCTCGGCCCCGGTCTCCTCGATGACGCTCCTGATCTCGGGAAGCGACAGCTCTCTTGCCAGCACGACTCTCTTAAAGCCCAGCGCAAGGAGCTCCCTCACCCCTTCGGCGTTGTGGCAGACCATCTGCGTGGACGCGAACATGGCAAGGCCCGGCCAGCGCCTTTTGATGTATCTCGCGACCGCGAGATCCTGCACTATTATCGCGTCGGCCCCGGCTTCGGCCGCGGTGTCGACGGCCCTCTGCATGTCCGCGAGCTCGCTGTCCTTTACCAGTATGTTGATCGTGATGTAGACCTTTACGCCCCTCGCCCGGCAGTAGGCGATCGTGTCTTTAAGGCCCTCGCCGGCGAAGTTCTCGGCATTGCGGCGGGCATTGAAGTTCTGCAGGCCGAAATACACGGCATCCGCCCCGCTCCTCACGGCGGCGATGAGCTGCTCCTCTCCCCCTACCGGGGCTAAAATTTCCGGTTTATGATCAGGCTTTTTCATGTTACAATCCTCTCTAGATGATCATAATACATCCTGCGGCGGCGAAGTGCAAACGGGATCGCCGTTTCGGCGCGCGGAGCGCGTTCCGGCCTGAAAGGAAGATACATGGCAGATCTTAAAAACATCGAGCTCCTTGCCCCCGCGGGGGATATGGAAGGCATACAGACGGCCGTAAGGTTCGGCGCCGACGCGGTCTACTGCGGAGGGCCCTTCATGCAGCTGCGGGCTTCCAAGGTGGGCTTCAGCGAGGAGTCCCTCTGGGAGGCGGCCTCGCACGTGCACGCCTTCGGCAAGAAGATATAT